>JBCCFA010000149.1:0-9236 GCA_039029975.1 Pseudomonadota bacterium | reverse complement strand
GCAAAAACCACCTCTGTTCGTGAACGCAATATGCAAAAGCGCCGCATGCGAATTCTCAATGAAGCGCGACGCCTATTAAGCGATGGGTTTGAAGCACTGAATGTAAGAGAGCTCGCCCACCAAGCGGGCGTCACGGTCCCGACTATCTATAACCTAATCGGTAAGAAGGAAGACGTGTTGTTGGCCTTGGTAGATGATGTACTGAACGAAATTGAAACGCGCGTTTACCATAGCCACGAAGACGAGCCGCTAAAAATGGCTACCAATGTCGTCACTGAATCGGCGAAATTATTTGCCGAAGACGAAAATTATTATCGGTCGGCGTTTATTGCCGTTGAAGGATTAGACCAATCAGGCTTACATCACGCAGCCGTTGAACGTGTTTACGCTTGGGCAGCCACGATGATGAAGCGAGGCGTGGATACGTGCCGGGAAGCCGGCTTGCTGCGAGGGAAGATTTCGTCCAGCGACATGTCTGCACTAATGATCCGAAATTATCGAATAAGTTGCCGCAGCTGGGCTTTTGGTCACGCCACGATCGAAGAATTTTGTGACCAAGTAGTTGGCGACATATATCTAATATTAGCCGCAGACGCGGTCGAAACTTTTCATGCACAATTGATTCGCAAACTGAAAAAGAGGCACTCATCGCGTTCTAGCAATAAACGAAAACGCGTAACCCCGTAGTGATGCTTTAGGGAGAAAATGAATGAAACACGCTGAACAAGTAAAAATTCTAAAAGAATTAATCCATCAAATAGCCACGAAAACGACCTGCGATGCCGGACGCATGTTGATCAATCCAACGTCATCTTATACTGATGCTGAATTAGGGCAGCGCGAATGGGAAACCTTGTTCAGAGGCCACCCGCAAGTCATTGGCTTATCTGGAGAACTACCTAAACCTGGTAGTTACATCACCAATAACGATCTCGGCATGCCAATCCTAGCAACGCGAGATAAGAACGGGAAATTCCACGCTTTCGTAAATGCCTGCCGCCACCGCGGGGCGCAACTGACCGACCAACCCCGTGGCGAAAAAAGTCGTTTTAGCTGCCCTTTTCACTCTTGGACTTACGCAGCCGACGGGAAACTCATCGGCATTCGCGAAAGTAAAATGTTTGGCGATGTGGACAAGAGTTGCCATAGCTTGATAGAACTACCGACCCAAGAAAAATATGGTTTGCTCGTTGTTCATCCGCAAGTAGACGGCGAAGTAGACGTAGACGATTTACTGGGGGAAAAACTCGCCGACGAAATTTCTACTTGGGAATTCGAGAAGTGCGTGTTCGAAGGTGATTCGACCATCGAGAAGGATCTTAATTGGAAACTTGCTAACGATACGTTCGGCGAAAATTACCACTTTGGCACCTTACACAGTGAGACACTGATCAATCTCGCTTATGGCGACCATGCGACATACGATGAATATGGCCGACATCACCGTATTTGTACCGCCAATCGTTACCTCGATGTCATGCGTGACCAACCCGAGTCGGATTGGAACTTTGCCTATGCTAGTATCGCCGCTTACTACCTTTTTCCAAACGTACAGCTTGTTTTTATCGGTGGCCTAATTGTCATGGTTAGAATTTATCCGGACCCAGACAACGTGGGGCGCTCGATTAGCCGCGCGTCGCACTATTCTATGCCGCATATTAAACAATCGCTCGCAGACGTCGGAAAAACGACTAACGTTAAAGCCGAAAATGTGTATAAAGCGGATGCCACTGGCCGAATGGAATTTGATGCGTCCGCCACCATAGAGGTGTTCCTAAGCACAGTGGAACACGAAGATTATTTGATGTCGGAAAAGGCGCAGGTGACCGCCGCCGGCGGCAAACTTGATTACTTTCTATTTGGACGCAACGAACCGGCGCTACATCATTTTCACAATAACTATCGGGCGGCTTTAGGCGATCCGCCGCTGAAAGAGTACCGAGCCTAACGTGAAGCCCTAATTACCGCGGCTTCGAACGCGATCGCAAGACTGCGGCCAGGCCGGAGGCTAATAATATGAGCGGAGCGGGCAAAGGTATGGGAGACGGTGTGATTTGGCTGAATACAGACGCCGAAGTCGTAGTCCCAACCGGGCCTTGGTAGCTGACCGTGGCTGTATTCGCAAAATCTGCGATTACCATATCATTCAAATCCATAATTTCTGTGCGCGCAGTCAAGCCTAAACGCCAATCAAAATCGCTGCCGATATTGATACGTGCCGTCAGTTTCTGATCTTGTAAGCCCACAACGGCACCGCTTAAGTCGGCAAATCCAGACGTGTCGATTTCGCATACGATACATATTGAAGGATCGCTCGCCAGCACGAAGCTTAACTCAGAAGAATCGAAGGGTTCATTATTTGGAGGCGGCGTAGAATCAAACCCACCAATCGATTGGCGCCAGCCGAACTGAACCGTTTCACCAACGGGATTTGTAATAATCAAACCGACCGACCAGCTCGCAAGGCCGCGGTTTAGCGGTAAATCCATGGTCGCCATCTTGCTCAAAGTTCCGTCTATGTCGATGGTGAATGTACCGATTCCGTTATTCCAGCTAAACGGAACGGATCCTGGCGCGGTTGTCACAAATGAATCACCGATATTTGCGCTGCTCGAACTCCTAACCCAAATCATATCGTTCGAAGAAACGAAATCATCGATATTCGCGGTTGATTTGTTAAATGCTTTTAGCGTGCCGCTAGTTAGCTCAGCCGTAGCGCTACCCTCGGAACTACGGGCTAATGTGCCAATATTTCTAAATATATCGGCCTGAACTAGCGCACCGGTGTCACTCGTTTGTTCGGATGTGTAGACATTCACATCTTGAATTGGTGGATTCGGAAAGTTGCGAAAGAAATAATTAACATTAACGGTGTTTGATGCGGTTGAGAATGTCATTGCTTGCAACGTCGTACAGAAACATGCTGCCATTCCGATCACGACTTTGGCGATGCCGCTACCACGCTCGAATCTCATTTCTGCTGACCCCCTTTCCTTGCTCTGCCCGAAATGAAGACCCAGTGTCTGAAATGCTCAGTTTGAGGTCAAATTAACAACATCCATACTGTGAGAAATTACCGGCAGGGTAACGCTGGTTTACGCGATCACTTGGCGATCAAATGAAGGGCGCGTGCGATTCGCGAACGCCACTAAAGACAACATCACTGGCACTTCCACCAACACCCCAACCACCGTGGCCAGCGCCGCGCCGGAATTCAAGCCAAAAAGACTAATCGCGACGGCAACCGCCAATTCAAAAAAGTTAGATGTGCCAATGAGTGCCGCAGGCGCGGCGACACTATGGGGTACCCGCCAGAGGTAAGCCCAACCGTAAGCAAGGAAAAATATAATGTAAGTTTGAATTAGCAATGGCGTTGCGATTAGCGCAATAACTAGCGGTTGCTCGATGATGGTTTTCGCTTGGAAACCGAATAACAACACGATGGTAGCGAGTAGCCCAATAATTGAAAGAGGTTTTAAGCGCGCCGTAAACGATACGACTTGTTCGCCATTTCCGCCGCTACCTAATTTATGCCGGGTGACAAAACCGGCAAGCAACGGGGTAACGACGTATAAAATCACCGACAACAAAAGCGTTTCCCATGGCACGACGACCTCGGTAACGCCTAATAGAAAAGCGGCTAACGGGGCAAAAGCGAACACCATTATGATGTCGTTAATAGATACTTGGACCAAGGTATGGTTGGCGTCGCCTTTAGAGAGTTGGCTCCACACAAAAACCATGGCGGTGCAGGGCGCCACGCCCAACAGTATCATGCCGGCAATATATTGCTTAGCGTCTTCAGGCGACACCAAACCGGCAAAAAAGTACTCGAAAAATAAAATACCAATAGCGGCCATGGAAAAAGGTTTGACTAACCAGTTCACCACTAAAGTGACGCATAAGCCTTTTGGTTTGCGCCCGATATCTGCAAGCGAGGTGAAATCCACGTTTACCATCATCGGGTAAATCATGACCCAAACCAGCACGGCCACCGCTAAATTAACATTTGCTACTTCAAGCGCTGCAACATTGGCAAAAATTCCCGGGGCGACGTATCCCAGTAGGACACCAGTGGCAATAGATAGCCCCACCCAAACACTTAAGTAGCGCTCAAACAATCCCATATTGGTAACCAGCTAAGCGTTGAACGACGTAAAGGATTATGCGCAGCAGCTAGAACGTTCTTTTGTTGGTGTACGACATGTCTCTGTATCCATCACATCATTTGCCGACCGCATGCGTTCGGTTTCCGAACCATCGTCATACACCGTGCTCTCGCCGAGACTCACAAACGTTTCCCAAGCAACATTATCTGGATCACGAACCCAGGATTTACTTGACCGCGCGTAACAACACACCACATCCGCTTGCTCGAAAGTCGCCATGTCTGCTTCAAGCAGCCGGGCGCGAAAAGATTGAAACTCTGTTTCGTCGTCCGACTGCAGCCCCAAATGATCTACCCCCTTGGCAGCGCCGTGAGTGGTGATCGCAAAATTGATTCGCGGATCATCAAGCATCCATTTCGCGTAGTCAGGTTTCATTACTGAGGGTTCTTGGCCAAACAACTGGTTGTAGAACAACATGGATTTTTCCAAGTCGTTAACGCTTACATTGACATGAAATCTTTTCATTTTTATGGCCTTGATAGGATTGGTATTCAACAATTGCAGGCAAGCGCTTCGACAATCGGCGCACATATTTGCGTGTCGCCACGACAACAGTCCTCCAGCAAGTACAACAACAAATCTCTCATCGCATCAAAATTTGCGCTGTAACGGATAGATCTGCCAATTCTTTCTTTGCCGATGAGTCCAGCGCGCCTCAATATGGATAAATGAGAAGACATGGTGTTTTGGCGTACATCATGGGCTTCGGCGATCTCACCTGCGGGGATTCCCTCCGGGCCCGCCTGTATTAAGGACCGGAAAACATCCAATCGCGTTTCGTGAGCCAGCGCGCTGAGCGCTTCGAGAGCTAATAATTTATCCATATATCGAGAATAATTGATATATAATTTTTGTCAAGTTAAACAGCAAAGGATTATCGAGACTTAATTGACTACCGGCATGCCTGAGGCGGGATACAGAAGGACTCGCAATATCATCGGCCCTGAATTCGATGCGGCGCTCGCGGATGAGCACTGATTAGATAAAGAATTCATTCAATGCTTAGTCTAACAACAAATTCATCAACGTCTGATATTCCATTTCGCTCAGCCCTAAACCATCTACAACGAAATCTTTATAAGTTTCGAACTGCGCTTCCACAGCATCCATGGCAGCTTCGATCAGTTCAACGTGTGCGAACCCCACTTGCTGGACGAGCTCGGGAGAGACGTCACCTTGCAATACACCCAGTGGTGGCACGTCAAGATTCGTGAGTAGATAATCCGCAATCACAATTTCACGGTTAACGCCGGCCGTGCGAAGCAATAGCGCCGCTGCCACACCTGTTCTGTCTTTGCCTCCCGAGCAGTGAAATAAAAATGGCGCGGCGTTTGGCACAGTTAATTGTTTAAACAAAGCACCATGAATATCAGTGTGTACAGTCGCCATAGAAATATATTGGTCTCGCATGCCAATCTGCACTTGTTTCGCGCTAATGGTGCCTTCGTTTACCGCCTCGAACATTTCCAACGCACCATCGGGCAGGTAACCGCCCAGGTACTCTTCGATCTCAAGCTCCTCAGGCGGTGGGTTAGGAAAATTCTCGCGCTCAAACGTTAAGCGAAAATCAAACACACCGCGAATGCCGATTTCCCGGAACAGCACGCGGTCTTGCGCAGTGAGATTATTCAAGCGACCCGAGCGGTAAACCCTATCCCGAGCTGTCTGTTTTCCGTCGATGGTTGGTAAGCCGCCGAGGTCTCGGCAATTCATCGTGCCCGTAAAATACACGCATCGAGAATCGTAGTTTGCTAACTGCTGCGCCGTTTCAATATCCAGTGTTCTCTACCTTCTTGTTGCCGGTTTGTGAATTCTTGACGGTGAAACACCAGCCGTAGCCATCTTACAACGGAAAGGTGACGGCAGGAAATGCAGGAAAACACCGATGCTTTAACCTAAGGCTGCTCAAACGTTTGGGTAAAAGGTAAATCCCACAAAGCATAAACCCGAGATAATCCAGATAGCGCCAAAGCGTGTTTGATTTCGCCGCTGGCAACTGCGTGACGAATTGCGCGTTCGTCCATCAAGTCAATTTCTATTAATTCTCCTTCCCCAAGATCTTGCGCCTTGACCAGCTCGCAATCTTCCGCCAGCCAATGATGACACAGATTGTTGTGAATAGCGGGATTAGGCTCTACTGCCCCAAGGTAACGCCAATTCTTCGAAGCATATCCGGTTTCTTCCAGCAGTTCCCGCTTCGCGGCAGTCGCGGAATCCTCACCCGGATCGACCATTCCGCCAGGTGTTTCTAATGTCGAATAACCAACCCCAAAACGATATTGACGAACCATGATGCAACGTCGCTGTCGATCGATTGCGACCATGTTGACCCAATCCACTGATTCAAGGACCAAACGGTCGAACACCATTTCATTGCGCGGGTTACGCAATTTATCGATGCGTTTCTCAAACAAGATCAATCCCGCCTCATCATCATACTCAGACGATAAATGCTCCCAATCGAGTTCATTCGTTGGTTCTTTCGGAGTTTGAGCCATAATTTAAGGTTCCTTTCAGCGATGCCTTTCGACGGTCGCCCTATCGCCGAGGTGAGTGACGAGCTTACCTCAACTAAGACAGATTTTTCGAATAAATGCTGGCATGTCCAGAGATTTAGAAACCAATTCACATTTCGATATGTGGGAGTATGTTAGGTTGCGCCATGAATCGGCGCTATCGCGAGGATGGGTTGTATGCGGTCCACGTCAAACATAATGTCTCGTGCTTATTCGCTAAGCTTGATTCTGCTGTTATTCGCTTCGGGCTCGGCCAATCTATTGGCTGTAGATATCACCGGGGTGAAACCCAATGCCATTGGATTACCCGAATTGAACGCCATATTGAGGCCTTCCGCCGGTGTAATGCCTTACAGTGGCCTTGATACAGTTGGTGATACCTTTACTAATATTCGACTTGTTTTGGATACCGGGGCCAGCGGCGTTGTGCTATTTGAAACGCAAGCCAACGCACTCGCTGTACCTACAGCGGAATTTGACGCGCAAACCGTCGTATTTAGCGATGTGGGTGTTGGCGGCATAACGACCTTTAATGTGTCAACACCGCTGCACGTTAGTCTCGGGCATTTTGATGCGATCATTCCCCCTGATTACGATCCGCTTACTGAAGCATTGATTTATCCCGAACAGTTTCCTGGAATACGCCTGCAGTTGGGCCCGCCTGGCTCTGGTGGTTTCATCCTCGGACAAACGCAAATTTCGGGCATCGTGGGCATGCCATTGTTCTATAACAAAACCATCGTTATCCAACCTAAGTTTGCCGAGAATATTTTTCTAGACACCATTCGTGCGTACATCTACACACCGGGTATTGCGCCGGCTATCGGACCAGGATTTTTGCCCACTAATCTCGATATTGCACTGAGCCTGAAAAATTTCAGTCGTTTTACAACTATCACACCAAATGGCGCACCCGGACCAAGCGTAAACGACAACCCGTTCATCGGCCCGGATCCACTCGCCGCGTTCGAAGGCCAAACGCCCTTGTCCACGGCACCCCCCGGGGTCGTTCTAGAATTCAATGGCAGCAAAACCACACAATCATTATTACTAGATACCGGCAATCAAGTATCTTCGATTTCAAGTAATGTTGCGGCACTCTTTAACGTGCGCTACCAAGCCGATACACAAGGCACAGCAACGCCGGTGCTGGAAAGTTTTGATCCTGGAGCACCCGCGCTTCCCGGCACGCCGTTAAGCGAACAGTTCACGCTGACGGTACAAGGCATCGGTGGCATAGAAACAATTGCTGGATTCTACTTAGACAGTCTACAAATGAAGACCGTACAAGGAAGCGCAACGGACGATACCGATCCAAATCATTTGAATTTCATCAGTGCACCGGTATATGTCCAAGATATTGAACTTACCGATCCGATCACAAGCGAGAAATTCACACTCGCAGGTATCGTCGGCATGAATTATTTGATGGCGAGCTTTGAGGGGCTGTTTATTGGTACATTCAATGCCGGTCCGTTCGAAACAATCGTGCTGAACTTTGATCAAAACGGCACTATGCCAAATACATTGGGCCTACATATCGACGGATTCACGCCTATCGAAACGGGTCAATCGACGCATGAAATACCGGTTCCCGTCGTTTTCAATGCAGGTTTTGCGATAATTTTGTTATGGCTTGCCTATTTGAGCCGTGCTAGAAATATCAACACGCACGACCGGTGGCACCCGTTTTAAGCTTAAGGGTAAACTAGGCCTTCGCGTGAAAATCAAAAGAGGGGGCGGTCGCGATGAACGAAGAAAAACTAAATACCTTTATGGGCCAAATGCTCAGCGATTTAGGTGGCGCATTCAGTATCGGCTTGGTACGTGCCGGTGCGAAGTTGGGGTTATATAAAACCCTTCATGAGTGCGGACCTATGTCTTCGACCGAACTCGCTAACGCCACAAATTGCGCCGAAAGATATATCCGCGAGTGGGCTTCCGCGCAAGCGGCATCAAACTACATCGCTTACGATTCGACATCGCAAAAATTTTCAATCCCGCCGGAACAAGCAGCCGTATTCGCCGACGAAGACAGCCCTGTTTACATGGTGGCAGCATTCGATTCTGCGGCTGCCTACCTTGAAAGCCAAGACAAAATAGAACACGCCTTCCAAACAGGCGGCGGCGTGGCTTGGGGCGACCAAGCCGGTTGCCTGTTTTGTGCGGTCGCGCGTTTTTTTCGCCCAGGATATAAAGCGAATTTAATTGAATCTTGGATTCCCGCATTGGATGGCGTGGTAAATAAGTTAAAGTCGGGTGCGAAAATTGCCGACGTGGGTTGCGGCCATGGATATTCCACCGTTCTGATGGCGGAAGCTTTCCCAGATTGCGAAATCATTGGCTATGATTTTCACCCCGACTCAATTGCCGAGGCAACTAAGCACGCGCAGGAACATGGCGTGGACGATCGCTGCAAATTTGAAGTAGGCGGCAGCACCGACTATCCCGGTAAAGATTTTGACTTAGTAACATTTTTCGATTGTCTACATGATATGGGCGACCCGGCCGGCGCGTCGGCCCATGTTAGACAATCGCTAAAACCCGATGG
>JBCCFA010000148.1:0-9308 GCA_039029975.1 Pseudomonadota bacterium | reverse complement strand
TTTGGAAGTGTAGTAGCCCGTGAGGGTGAGGTTTCGCATTCGGTTGAAAAAGGCTACTCCTTGTTCTACTTCGGGCGAAGCTTTATCCGGGTAGGCAATTTCGTCCAGTAGCTCTTTTTGCTGAGCTTCACTGCACTCGGTAAATACATTATCAAACTTTTTACTGGCTCGGTGATTCAGCCACATCATACCACCCCGCAGCGGAAGCTGGTGATCGGTGATATCTTTGGCGATAAAAGCAATAAACTCAGTAGCTTAGGGGCTGAGTTTTCGGCCCGCTCGGTCGCGACGCTTGATGTTCTCGTCAATACCGTTGCAGCGAAACTTGCGCGTTTTCAAGAGGTGGAGTTATTCCACGGCCAGCATAGCGGTAATAGCGGCGGGGGAAAGATCGCGCTGTCATGTGTTTCCGTTAAAGACTTACTGGATCGCTTTGATAAAGAGCAAGAAAAAGCCAAGGATACAGCCAACTGGATGCTTGTTCTTGATAGCCTAAACGAACGCCTTGCGAACATGGAAGCCGATTTGGAAGAGCGCTACGGCAAGTACTTCGCTCTTGATATGGTGGCCGACCTTGTCGAAAGCGGTCACGTCACGCAGGAAGAATATGATCGATTGGCAGCATATGAAAACGACTCCGAGCGCAGACAAGAGATAGCGATTTTACTGCAAGCCAAACGGGAGAACGGTGAGCTTCCTTTGAATCGTTCATGGGCGAGAGAATGGCTAGACATGCAGATAGCGGCAAAATCGCTTCGTGACCGAAATGCCGATCGAATTCATTCGGGTGACATGTCATACCAGGAAGCTGGAATAGATGCCGTTGATAAGGTGAAGGAACAATTGTCTGATACTGCCCGGAAAAATGAGGCCAAAGACGCTACAGCAGATGCGAAAGCGAACGAGGATCGGGACGACACTTGCCCTGGTTTAAGCAGCTTTACGTTTTAGAGTTATTGGCTCAAAGAGATCAAATGTTCGCGACTAGCCAATACATCTTTGGCAGTCTTAGCCTCCTCCGCAGCAGCAGACCGTAAAATTCGTTTATCTTCTCTGACTTGTTTCATGCCAAACGTGTCATCTCCGTCAATAACGATACTAAGACCATCGATTTTAAAGGAAAGCGCGGTTCCGCTCTCTGTAAACGAACTGTTATTGATGAAACACTCGGCCTGAACACCAGCGCTTTTGAAAAGATTGACAAGTTTAGACCCCAGCTCATCCGCTGAGAAACTATTCAAATCTTCGCCGGGGTAAATCGAAATACCTACATTTCCAATATTATCTTCGGAATAATTATGGGCGCTATAGGATGCATCCCATTCGTACCCTTGCGCATCCTTGGTAAGCGCAGCGCATTGCCCATCATTAGACGCTTCGGCGGCAAAACAAAATGCGCTAAGCAGGCCAGCGGCAAGCGTGGCCCTAGTGCCCGTCAACCCGTCTCTAATTTTATTCAACATACGAATATTCCTCGTTAAATCTGCTCAAAACCCGGACTTGCAAAACGGACCGCTTGGTTGAAGCAGAATCCGAAGACGTGATGCTTGCATACGAGAAAAAGATTGCGGAATTGCGCCGGGAAGATCTACTAATCGAAGAAAAAATTGCCAAAGAAACGGTTCCAAAACGCTCCTTCGACGAGACACTTCGAACCGCTTTAAATTTCTTATCAGAGCCGAAAAAGTTGTGGAATAGTAATCGCTTAGAGGAAAAGCGAACTGTGTTGAAGCTCGCCTTCGCGGGTCCTGTCAGTTATGTCCGCGGAAAGGGGTTTCGAACCGCGCAAGCCAGCTTCCCATTTGAGAATCTGGCGCTTGCGGGGTCAAGTTTGTTAAATGGCGGAGAGGGAGGGATTCGAACCCCCGGTCCGGGAAACCCGGACAACTGATTTCGAGTCAGCCCCATTCGACCACTCTGGCACCTCTCCTTACAAGCTCGCATCATCAAGCGATGCTAACGCATCACAGGACAACTGATTAGATGCGAAAAACAAAGTTTCGTTTTTCTTACCCCTTCGGGGCGCACTTCGTGCGTCCACTTTTCCTTCGGAAAAGGTGTCGAGTCAGCCCCATTCGACCACTCTGGCACCTCTCCTTACAAGCTCGCATCATCAAGCGATGCTAACGCATCACAGGACAACTGATTAGATGCGAAAAACAAAGTTTCGTTTTTCTTACCCCTCCGGGGCGCACGTCGTGCGTCCACTTTTCCCTCGGAAAAGGTGTCGAGTCAGCCTCATTGCCACTAAGCTCAGCGCCTGCTTCGCTAAGTGGACCAGCCTCGTGCTCCTGCACTCGGCGTTCTCTCCGCTGCGAAAGCTGCGCTTTAGGTCGGCGCTCACCTACTCTGGCACCTCTCGCGGCAAACTTTTAAATTTAGTCGCACCCCTTGTGCCACAAACCCGGATGGCATCTAATCGAGATATTATGACCCAACTGGTTTTTTTGATAAACACGGGTATACGTGAACGATTTAATTACTGAGGACAATTCATGAGCATTGGCGTTATCTCTCTATTGGACCAGATACCCGGTCGAGCACTCATAGAATCCGTACAGAACATGGAATCGTTAGGGTTCGAAAATTACTGGCTACCTGAAGTGCTCGGGCGAGAGGTGATGTCAACGGTTGGCATACTACTCGCCAACACGAGCCAAATTGCTATCGGCACGGGAATCGCGAACGTCTACGTTCGCGATGAGCACGCAACCGTCGCGGCCCAACAGACACTATGCGAGATGTTTGGGGATCGTTTCTTACTTGGGCTTGGTGTCTCAAACGTTGGCATCAGTGAGATCCGTGGTTATGAATGGACATCACCCGTATCTAAGTTAAATCGATATCTAGACCGAATGGAATCAATTAAACCAGATATGAAACAGCCGTCCGAGCTTGGACCGATCCACATTGCTGCGCACGGTCCCAAACTGCAAAAACTTGCGGCTGCGCGTTGCAATGGGGTAATGACCTATTTGATGTCAACCGCCCACACAGAATTATCGCGTTCGCGTATTGGGCCCGGCGCGGAGCTATCGGTATCCAACATGATGCTACTCGAAAGCGACCCCGAACGCGCACGAGCAACCGCTCGCAAGGCGGTTTCTTACTATTTAACGCTTGATTACTACCATCGCGAATGGCGCCAGCTTGGCTTTACCGATGAGGATTTTACAAATGGCGGAAGCGACGCGCTAATCGACATGTTGGTAGCCTGGGGCGACAAAAACGCGCTTCAGGCTCGTGTTGATGAGCATCTCAACGCAGGTGCCAGCCGTGTGCTTGTCATGCCATTAGATATTCACCGCGAACGCGGATTAGTCGATTCAGCCACGCTTAGGGCATTGGCGCCGGGTTAGATTTCGCAATAACTATCTGGCTCAGCCGCAGTCTTTATCCCATTTTGGTATCACGCTCGGGGATTCTTACGTTAAGCCGCTCGCCGCGCTTTTAACACTTTTTTCGAACGACCGTGGCGCAAAAGCTCTCCAGAAAAAGTATTCGTTTGCTTGTCATTTTTAATGGTAACTTCACCATTAATTAATACATAACGATATCCTGAAGCACGCTGTACTCGACGCCACTCACCACCAGGCAGATCATGCACTACCTCGGGATCAAGAATTTTCAGATTCTCATAGTCGTAGACAATAATGTCCGCTGGCGAGCCGACCTTTAGCTCACCCCGATCCTGGCAACCTGCTAGCTGCGCTGGCAACGCTGATAAACGCCAATGCGCATCTTCTAAGCTCAACATATTGTGTTTCCGCACAATCTCAGTCAGCGTTTCGGTTGGATAACGTCCGGCCGTTAAAAACTTGGTATGCGCGCCGCCATCGGAAACGCCAAACAAAATGTAAGGATTATCGACAATTTCCTTCAACAAATCGGTCCGCGTGTTTGGCGGCATGGAAAAGAATTCGGTTTGCAAATTATCGGCCACAACGATATCGAGCATTGCGTCCACTGGGTGTTTTCCAGTTTTCTCCGCGACCAAGCCGACGGTGTGATCTAGCCATTGTTGTGATTCGTCCGCGACCGGGCCGGTCACCACAATGTTTTCAAACGGCCCCAACACGAATTGCGGCATTTGCTCTCGCAAAGCGGGTCGGCGTTCGGGATCCGCTAATTTTTCTAAGCGTTCCTCCGCCGTGCCAATTGTCGCTTCTCGCCACGCCGGCGCTTCATCAAATAGGTTCCAATCTTCAAAGGTAAATGCGTAGCCCGCGTCAGTTGTGAGGCCTTGCCCATAAACTCTAATGCCATCGGCGCGACATCGCTCAAGCCACTCAATTACTTTGCGGTGAATATGCGGCATCGTGTCTTGCACTTGCACAACATTAAACACGATTGGTCGGCCACTCACTTCCGCGAGTTCTGCCATGTGCGCTTGATCCGCTTTTGGATCGCCCGTGACCATGGTTGTTTGCATATGCCCTGCATTACGCGAGCGCAACACCTTGGCGAATTCAAGCGCCGTTTCGTTATGCATCACGTCGGTGGGCATGGCGGTGCCATCGTAATCGAGTTGCGCGCCGGCTGGACCGGTAGGGGGCAATCGTTGCGACGACCATCCACAACCACCAGCATCAAGCGATTCTTCAAGTATGCGACACATTTCGGCGTGCTCATGGTCGGTCGGTTTACGTCCTGCCTTTGCGTCTTCTAAGCCAAGTACTTTGATCAGGATTGGACTGATAGGTACGTATGGAACGATGTTCATCGCTTTCGGTGTACGCTCAACGCTGTCTAAAAACTCAGGAAACGTTTCCCAATCCCATGGCATACCTTCCTTCATAGAAGCCAGCGGAATAGCCTCCACACGCGTCATGGTTAGCATGGCTCGTTCTCTAGATTCTGGCGCGACGGGCGCGAAACCAAAGCCGCAATTCCCAATGACAACCGTGGTAATCCCGTGCCAGCCAGAAATCGTGCAATAAGGATCCCAGAAAACTTGTGCATCATAGTGGGTGTGCAAATCCACAAAACCCGGCGCAACGTGCATTCCCTCGGCGTCGAGGATTTCAGCACCGCGATCTGATTCGATATGGCCAATTTCAGCGACAACACCATCTTTGATGCCGATATCACCGCGGTATCGAGGTGTCCTGCTGCCATCAAAAATCATGCCGCCTTTGATGACCTTATCGAACTCTGCCATAACACTTTCCTAATTAGTTTTTCGCGTCGAGATTATCTCATAACACTATTCAGCTTGCTTTCAGTTCTATGCCAGGTGTGACAGAATTTTCCATTGCATTACTTTAGTCGCACTTGCTGCATTGCAATAGGAAGATATAAAGGTGAGTAATTTTATTTATCAACGTCCGAACGAACCCGAGCCGGTACAAAAACGCGAGCCAATTGATGGCGAGTGCCATGCATGCGGGGCCGAGGATTTGATGCGCTATCCAGTTTTGTCTGAAGGAGGTTGGTATATGGTGATCAAGTGCCAATCGTGCCTGTATTCCCAGAGCAGAGAAAAGTGGAACCGCTTGGGCTATGTCTCTTTGATCACCGATTCTTTGTAAGAATCCTTAAAAAATAATCGCGAGCAATAATGAAAAGAGAAAGCAACCATGATGGCAGTTGATGTTGGCGGCACATTCACCGATGTGGTGTCGGTGGGCGATGGCGGTATTTCAACCGCGAAAGTATCGACTAATGTGAACGACGTTGAACAAGGTGTGGTCGCGGGCGCAGCGGAATTAGGCATACGCGATTCAACAGTCTTCAATCACGCAAGCACGCACGGCCTAAACGCCATCATCACTCGCTCGCTGCCCAAGATTGGCTTTCTGACGACTGAAGGACACCGGGATATTCCCGACATTGGTCGAACCTGGCGACCCGTATCTGCGTTAACCGATCCGAGTTGGCGAAGAACTTTCGGTGACGCGGCGCGACCTTTGGTGCCGAGATATCTTCGTCGCGGGATTCGTGAACGAATCAAAGCGAGTGGCGAGATATTTAGCCCACTGGATGAAGATCAAGCACGCGAAGAGCTTGCAGTACTCGCGCGCTGTAATATCGAAGGGGTCGCAATCTGCTTAATCAATGCTTATACCAACAGCGCTCACGAGTTAAGACTGCGTGAGCTTGTGCGTGAAATTTTAGGAGATATCCCTTGTTCTGTGTCGAGCGATATTTCACCACTTGCTAAAGAATATGCCCGCTCATCGACCACGATGGTCGACGTCTTTATGAAAATAATTTACGAGGAGTATACGCAAAAATTAGATAATGGATTACGCAGACTTGGTTTCGAAGGACAACTGAATTTCGCTGATTGCACAGCAAATCTCATCCCCGCTCAAGACGCGATGCAAGCGCCGTTTCGCGTGGTCTTTGCAGGTCCCGCTGCCGGCACGGTGGGCAGCGCCCATTTTGGTGATCTGATCGACGAAAAAAACCTGTTGTGCGCAGACGTTGGCGGCACGTCATGCGACATTTCTTTGGTGACGCAAGGCCAACCTTTCGTCAATACTACTTTTGAACTTGAGCACGATCTTATTGTTAATGCCTTGTCTAACGACATCTCAAGTATTGGTGCAGGCGGCGGCAGTATTGTGGCGGTTTCCCCAAGCGATGATATTACCGTTGGGCCTGAAAGTGCCGGCGCCGATCCGGGTCCCGCCTGCTACGGACGTGGCGGCGAAGCACCAACAATGACCGATATCTGTTTACTGGCCGGTCTGCTCGATCCAGATGGTTTCGCTGGCGGTAAAATGAAACTCGACCCCGCCCGATCTAAGCGTGCTTTTGAGTTGCTAAGCACGCCGCTGGCTTTCGAACAACGCGTGCGATATGCCTACGATATCGGATTGAACAATGTCGCGGAAGGTATTTTTAATATCGCTATCAAGCACGGTATTGACCCCCGAGATTATTCTTTAATGGCATTCGGTGCGGCTGGTCCGCTGTTGCTGCCCGCAATAGCCGATTTGATTAACGTAAAAAGCGTCATCGTGCCGCCCCATCCCGGGTTATTTTCCGCATTAGGACTTTTAAGTGCCGACCAAGCCTATTCGATTAGTCAGAGCGCTTATACCGTTTTAGCGACAGATACCGTTAAGGAGATTGCGACAATTTTCGACCAGATGGAGAAAAAACTGCGCGAACGTCTCGGCGATAATCGTGATGTCACGCTCGCCCGTTCGTTCGACGCACAGCTGATAGGGCAAACTTGGGAAACACCTTTCGTGCCCGTCCCTGAGGGTGAATTTACCGCCGCTACAATTGAAACGATGATCCGAAACTTCCATGCCGCCTACGAGGCTCGCAACGGCAATCGCTTTGAGGCAATTCCGGTTCAAGGCGTAACTTACCGAGTAAGCGCTGTGGTAACCACCGACAAAGTCGCGTATCACGAACTACCTGTTAGAGACGGCGCCGATCTAAAGTCAGTTGGCTCAAGCGTTTTACGCTATGTGAGTGACGCCGAAGAGCTTGCGCAAATATATCGTCGCGAAGATTTGCACCAAGGCGATCAAATCGCGGGCCCGGCTATCGTTCGCGAAGCGCTATCCACGACTTACATTACCCAAAAGCAAATTGGCATGGTTGGTAAATTTGGCGAAATCATTATCACGCGAAAGACACAAGGGGAACGATCATGAGTACGCCTGCTAACGAAAATAGTGCGATAAACTCGAATTCACCTGGGCGATTGCGTGATTGGACTGAGCTACAGTTCAAGGACGCCTATCAGTGCGACCGATTTACTGCGATGGTGTTGTCGAACCGACTAAGATATACAGTCGATCACATGAGCACGGGATTGATGTTCAGCGCGTTCTCGCCGATTATTCGCGATTGGTATGATTTTGCTATCACCATTTCGGGCCCTCCTGATATGGACTATCCCATGCCCGCGGTATCCAGCTCTCTGCTGGTGTTTCTTGGAACGATGGAGGACGCTGTTCGAAACACTATCGAAGAGTACGGGGTGGAGAACCTTAAACCCGGCGATGTCCTATTATGTAATGACCCTTATCGTGTCGGCAATCACGTTAATGATGCCTGCTTCATCCGGCCCGTATTCTATCAAGGTAAACCTATTGCCTTTGTTAATGCGCGAGCACATCAGCTCGACATGGGCGGCGTCACGCCTGGGGGCTTTAGCGGCACAAAAGCAAACGTCTACGAGAACGGACTAGTTATTGGTCCAATGTTACTGTTCGAGCACGATAAACCCGTGCGTTCAACCTTCAGCTTGGTATTTGACAACACGCGTTTTGCCGGTTTACTGCAGCCAGATTTTATGACGATGGCTGAGCAACTGAAGTTAGGTGAAAAACTGTTGGTCGAAAGCTTAGACCGCTATGGAGAAAATGCTTTTAGAGGGGCGATCCGTTATTGCTGCGACGCGTCGGCCGAAGCAATGAGCGATGCGATTGATAAATTACCTGACGGCACCTATTACGCAGAGGAGCCAATGGACGCGGACGGCGCAGGCGATGACGAGCCGATCATCCTACGAGCGAAAATAATCAAAAAACAAGGACGGGTCGAAGTCGATTGTAGTGGCTCGTCACGCCAAGCACGAACCTGTATTAACGCCGGACCGTTGGATGTTAAGACAGCAGTCGGCGCAGCATTCAAATTACTGTTCGATCGACACACACCGTTTAGTTCGGGCGCCTATCGACCCATCGATATCGTCGTGCCGCCAGGGACTGTGCTTTCCGCGCTTCCGCCGGACGGCGCGATCATGCTGTATTGGGAATTATCACAAGCCTTAGTCACGGCAATTGCCCGCGAGATTGGCAACGTGATGGGTGACATTGCCTTTGGTGGTGATTATGGATCTGTGGCTGTTCATAATGCCCACGGTTGTCACGCCGACGGCACGCCTTGGCAAAACATCGGTTTAGTCGGAGGCGAGCACGGCCCGTGGGGCGCCGACAAAGATCACGACGGCGAAAGCTATACCGTTCCCTACATGATTAACGGCTTAGACCCAGCGACTGAAGCGATGGAACTCGATTCGCCGGTGCTGCTGCTGCGCAAGGAGTATGTTACAGATAGCGGTGGCGCCGGAAAAAATCGCGGTGGCGCGGGTGTATTAAAAGACGCGTTTTGGGAAACCTCAGGCGAGCACTACAGTATTCCGGTTCGATTGAAACAAGGTACTGGTAACGGTGTTCAGGGCGGACACACCGGCGCGATGGGCGCGTGCTGGCTACGTCGCGTCATGCAGAGTGCCTTTCGCAAAGAGGCGCTGCAGGCCTATTTCGGTTTAATGTCAAAGCTCATCGAACGCCGCCTGGATGGCTGGAAGGGTCGCGGTGAATTTCATTTCTATC
>JBCCFA010000147.1:0-9329 GCA_039029975.1 Pseudomonadota bacterium | reverse complement strand
GTCAGAGCCAGCTTATTTCGATAAGGAGCGCCGTTATCGAATTATCGACACGCTTGGATCTGGGAACTTTGGTATCGTCTATCGGGCCTACGATGAAAAGTGGAAGGAAGAAGTCGCCCTCAAAACTAGCCATGATGATTCTATGGAGCAGCAACGATGGCTGAAAGAAGAATATCGAATTCAAATCGACATTGTGCATCCGATTCTCGTTCAGCCAGACGAGCTACGACAGGAAGAAGAACGCTCCTACTTTACGATGAAATTGATCGAGTCGGCAAAACCATTCGACGAACATTTTCGACCGGAATCAAAGAACAACGAAGAAGATCAGAGCGCTCGAATTAGTGCAATCTGTGCGGCCGCTGCAGAGCTGGCGGATGGCTTGCAAACGATTCACAGTTTTGACCGGTGTCACGGAGATATCAAACCGGCGAATGTCCTCATAGGAGAAGGCGGCCGTGTCGCCTTGCTAGATTTCGGTTTAATGAGATCGGCAAACACGAGTGTTCAAAAATACTACGAAGAGCAACAACTATCCGGAACGCCTTCGTATATGCCGCCGGAGCAATACGAAGACAATTTGGTGAGCAAAGCTTCTGATTGGTATGCGCTGGGCTTAATGTTATTCGAAGCGATATCGAGTCGCGAGGCCTTTGCCGGTGACGCTTTGGATCAGTTGATCGCGAAACAGATGGCGGCGCCAAATCTTAGCGCGGTCACTCCTAAGGTGCCTAATGAGTTGGCGCTTACGATTGATGCAATGCTAAGCCCAAATCCTAGCGAACGTCCGCCACCTTGCGACGTGGTAAGGGTGCTGCATAAATTCGGTGGTGACAACTTACGCACTCAAGCTGACTGGGAATCAAACGAGGCATTCTTGGACGATCGCTTCATTGCTCGCATTGAAGAACTCAATACGCTCAAACGAATCTACACCGAAGTACCCAAAAGTGTCAGCCGCTTCGTTGAGGTAGTCGGACCTTCAGGTATTGGGAAAAGTGCTTTAATCCAACACTTTTTAGAATCGCAAAATATCAGGGACAAATCCCTGCTGCTTGAGGGACGCTGCTTTCCTAATGAGAACATTCCATACAAAGCGTTCGATACGGTTATCAATGAACTCACTCAGTGTCTACTGAATTTGCCGGCTGCTGAATTGCAGCAAACACTTCCCGAATCGGGTGCAGCATCCTTGGGTCTGATATTTCCAGAAATGCGTCGTGTTCGGGAAATTGAAGCCGCAGCGCTGGTTTCACCTCGCGTAGGTGACCCACGAACAATAAGGCAGCAGGGATTTAATGCCCTAGGTGAGATCTTGAATAATCTCGCAACGGCAAAAAATGTCGTGATTTGGGTTGACGATATTCAATGGGCGGATGTCGATAGCGCCGCACTGTTGGAAAGTTTGATTGCGACCTCGCTGCATTCGAAAATACTTTATCTTTTTTCGCGCCGTCCAGACAGCGAAATCGCCGATCCAACTTTGCTTAGCGCATTGGAAAAAATCCCTTACCTAAACCGGCAAGTAATTTCGCTCACATCCTTAGAGCGCAGCCAAAGCGAGTCTTTAGTCAAATCAATCGTAGGCGAGGAGGCGGATTCTAGTGGCCTTGTCAGTCACATTATCGAACAAGCTGGTGGTCTACCTTATTTGCTAAGCGAGCTTGCACATTACGCGAAAAGAGATGGCGCGCGTATCGGAACTGCGACCAGCGACGCGAGCAGTCAGTCTTTACTTGCCGAAAGATTAAGTTCGTTGTCCATTGAAGATCGAGTGTTACTGGAACTTGTCGCGGTGGCTACCGTGCCACTCGCGCCCACCATTATTCTTGAGGCTGCCGAAACAACCCAGCGGTATCGCATTCGTGATCTTTGTATCATGCGCCTGTTGAAACCTGTTATTCACGGCGCAGATCAGTCCGTTCAAATTTATCACGACCATTTGCGCGAATTTGTGGTTCTCGACATGTCCGCGGAAACTGAAGTCAAACGTCACGCGTCCTTGCTTGAGGTCATGGAGAGGGACGGTCGCTTCACAAACGAAACGTTGTTACCGCACGCGATCGCTTCGAAGAATTCGAACCGCGTCCGTCACCATGCGTTAGCGGCGGCGGAAAGAGCGGCTGAGACTTACGCCTTCGAACAGGCTTCGAATTTCTACGCGACCGTAATTGACACGTACCGAGATAGTCCGGTTCCTGTCGAAACACTAATTGCCTACGCCGATGCTTTGGCCAATGCGGGTCGCAGTACTCGCGCGGCCCCAACGTACGAGAAAGCGTATGAGCTCTTGGTAAAGGGGGCTAGTGATAATGTCGAACAGATGGATGGGGTACGCCGACGCGCCGGAGAACAATATTTAAAGTCAGGTCATTTTGCCGAAGGTATTCAAATTCTTTCTAAGTTTTTGAACGAAAAAGGGATAACGCTTCCTTCTTCTGGGCGCAAGGCCTTTATGATTTCCGTAGCGCGACGTTTGCGGCTGTACGCGCGGGGGTTCAAATTTAAACCAGCTGAACAAACAGGTTCCAATTCCGCGGCCGTGCGATTAGATCATCTATGGGCTGCGACCACTGCGGTGTCGATGATGGATCCGGTTACGGCCGACACCCTTGGTTTATTGCATTTCCTCGAGGCGCTTAAACACGGAAATTCAGCTCACGTAGCGCGCTCGCTAGGATACGAAGCGGCGTTTGCTGCACTCATTGGTCGCCCTTTTCTGCGCGCCAAAGCAAACAAACTGCTGGCGCTAAACGCGCAGTTAATCGATGAGCAATCGGCGCCGTATGAAAAAGCCTTTTATCATTTAGGGGCAAGCACGACCGCGTTTTTCAATAGCGATTGGCGTGCCGCCCTCGACCACGCCGACCTGGCGGTCGAAAAATTTCGAGGCGAGTGCCACGGCGCGGACTATGAAGCGGCGGTTGCGGTGGTATGGGCGCTGCAGGCGCTTGGTCAGGCGGGCGATATCCAGACCTTGAATCAACGCTTACCGCATGAAATTCAACAAGCCGATGATCGAGGCGATTTGTTCGCTGCGAACAGTTACCGAGGCGGTTTTCACGCCATTGGTCGGATCGCGACCGGGCAGCTTGATACCGTGCAAGCTGATCTCGCTAAGGTAGTGGAAACTTGGACGCCTGGTTTTTACCAAATGCACGCTTATCATCGAGTCTTTGCGGGCGTAAGCGCCGATCTATATCAGGGTAATCCGCACGCCGCATTGAACCGTATCGATGATGATTGGTCTGAATTAAAACAGGGCTTGTATCTGACGATGGAGCTGCCCGCCACTGAGCTGCGTTGGACGCGAGCGCGAGCGATTATTGGCGTTGCTTCAGTGACACCGCTTAACGAACGCCGATCCATGATAGGCCAAGTGCGTAAATTGATTCGCGTGATTCGTCGAGCCACGATCCCAGCGGGTAGACCACACGCGGCATTGCTCAAGGCCGGTTTGTGCGGCCTAGAAAACGATCAACTAGCCGCCGTCGTCGCTTTACGAGAGGCAATGACAGGCTATCGCATTGCTGAAATGCAAATTCATCATCATGTCGCGAAGTGGATATTGTCCAGATTACTCAAAGGAGAAGAGCAAGAACTTTTGACTGCAGATTCGCAAAAATGGCAGCGAGACAACGAAGTGCCCGACATGTTTTCGCTGGCGCAAGCGATCGCACCAGGATGTTCCATGCTTTTATAAATAAATACCAAGGTAAGTAAAGATGAAATCAATCGACCAGGACGTCGTCATTGTAGGAGCGGGGCCCGCAGGAAGTGCGCTAGCTATCGAATTAGCTGAGTTTGGCCTCGACGTCGCAATGCTAAACCAAACCACCCTCGCGCAAGAGAAATCTTGTGGTGATTACCTTAGTCCGCGAGGCGTGCGGTGTTTGGCGCAGCTTGGAATGAGCGATTTCTTATCGAATGGAAGTACACACCCAATTTCTGCATCACGCTTGTACTTGAATCAAACGTTGTTGTTCAACAGCGAAAAACCTGCGGATCAATCGAGTATTTCACAAGGTCTCACTATGGCTCGGCGGGAGCTAGATGTCGCACTGGCCAGGCGTGCATCGTCGAGCGGCGCTAAGCTAATCGAGAACTTTCGCGTGACCAACTTTAGCAAAGTCAATGATCGCGTACTTGTTCGAGGCGTAAGACATGGCAAGCAGGTAGAAATCTCTGCCCGTCTGTTAATTGGAGCAGACGGCGCAAAATCTGTTGTGGCGCAGGGTGCTGGCCTGGCTAACACAGATTCCAGGTACATTCTGGAATCCATGCAAACTTACGTCAGCGGTTTATCACCGCCGTATTCGCTGATGTTCTTCGATGAACGTTTTTTTCCAGGTTTTGGCTGGATCCATCCCTTGACGGATGGTCGTTGCAATATTGGTGTTACGGCTTTGCAGGAGTCAGTTCAACGCGATGGACTCAAACTATCGGTATTCTTTGAACAGTTTAAACAACTTATAGAGAGGCTTGCGGAGTCGCGCGGAGAATTGATTGAAATCGCCGATCCAATCCACTCTTCAATAAATACTTACGGTGCTGCGCAAAAGAATTACTTTGACTG
This sequence comes from Pseudomonadota bacterium, assembly GCA_039029975.1. GTDB lineage: Bacteria > Pseudomonadota > Gammaproteobacteria > JBCCFA01. Next base: position 4,753 of record JBCCFA010000147.1, on the reverse strand, counting down.
TGGCATGTTAGTCGGTGAAGCAGCGAATTTTGTGAATCCGCTAAACGGCGAAGGAATTTCATTTGCGCTTGAAAGTGCGAAACTTGCGGCGAAAGAAATTCGCCGCATTTTCGAGTCTGGGAATTTTAGTATTGAGAAAATTTCGCGATATGAAAAATCATGGCGCAAACACTTCGATCGAGACCTCGGGGCGTCTGATTTGGCAATTTCCCTCGTCCGCAATAAAAATCTAAAACCTTTGTGGATCGGCGCGCTGAAAACGATTAGTCGTGTCGCTCGAAACGATAAACAGTATGCCAGCACCCTAGCCGGCGTCCCATTGGGCGCGATTCCTTTAAGTGAGGTAATGACGCCAGAGATGTTGTTGCGAACTGCAATCAACCTATCAAAAAATTTACATAACATTTCTTTTTTCGAACAACATACCGACATAAAAAAAATATTCGCGGACGGCAAGCGTTACCTAAACTGGCAACACGAACTTGTCCAGGAAATACTCGGAGAGGATCAGTGGACCCGTGATTGGATCCAGGAAATTACCCATAAGCAGGCAGCGATGCTTGTTAATCAATTAACGGTGAATCGGCATGGATAGCATGGCAAGCCAAACGGCCTCAAGAATTAGTCACGATCATTTTTTCCAAACTGACGATGGTTTATCGTTGCATTATTTAGAATTCGGGCATGGACGAACTATCCTGTTTATTCCTGGATGGTCGCAAACTGCAAACTTGTTCTTGCAACAGCTCCATCCGCTGTCAAAGCACTTTCGATGTTTGGCCTTAGATCTCCGCGGTCACGGCGAATCGGAAAACAATGGCCACGGATTTACCATCGATCGACTTGCCGCAGACCTGCAAAATTTCATCGAAGCGAAGGCGTTAGATGACATTATTTTGGTTGGCCATTCCATGGGTGCAGCCGTCATTTGGGCCTACGTCAATCAATTTGGTGCGGAAAAATTAGCGAAACTGGTTTTCATTGACCAAGCGCCGGTATTAATGGACAACGATGCCTGGAATGATGTTGAACGGAGTCAGTACGGCGGTATTTTTAATGATGATGTGGTTTCGTCGATAACAAGAGGGCTCTGTGACGAAAAATCTGGGGTTCAGACATCTCGCGAATTGTTGCGTGGTATGTTCACTGAAAAATTCCCCGCGCAAAAATTCGAATGGGTCGTTTCTGAGAATTTAAAAATGAGCAGACAATCTGCAGCCGCGCTTCTAAAAGATCATTGTTATCGAGATTGGCGGTCGGTAATAAAAAACATCCATCTGCCCAGCCTCGTCGTTGGAGGCGAGGAGAGCTTTATGCCATGGCGTTCTCAGCAGTGGATTAGCGACAACATGCCAAACGCCAAATTAGTGATTTTCAAGCGGGAAGAACGCGGGCAACATTTTATGTTCATGGAAAACCCCGCTATGTTTAATAAATTAATTTGCAATTTTTCCCAATAATTAGCTTTCTTAGGGAACTTGAGCTTAGAGAGTGAGGGGCTGGACCCACCCTCTCGTCCTTTGCGACGTTAGCAATTAACTATTCTTTGGCCTCTAGCTTAGTGGCTAGCCAGCGCACGCTGTGACCGCTGTGGTAAAGTATTCCACAACAAACAGCGGCACCTGTGCTGGTTCAGCGTGCGTCTTTTTCCGCATAAAATTACTCTATGTAAACTTGTTGGCACCTCGAAAATGACGATATTACTGATCAGACATGGTGAAACGGAACTCAACGCGACGAGAGTGGTGCAATTTCCTGATACCCCTTTAGGTAACAACGGGGTATCGCAAGCCAGTCGTTTGGGTGCGCGATTGGCGAGCCGGACAATCGAACGAGTATTAAGCAGCGATTATCGTCGGGCGCAGTCTACGGCCGAACAAATCGCGCTCGCGACCGATGCCGAGTTGGTGATAAGCAATTTATTACGAGAGCGACATTTCGGCGAGTTGCGGGGGCTCTCATATGAAGAATTTGAAGGATTAGATATATTTGCGCGTGAATATCATCCGCCAGGCGGAGAAAGTTGGGACGAATTTGACGCTCGCGTCGACAAGGCTTGGCAAGAAATTCTTAGGCACGCGCAGGAAGTGGATGCAGATCTTGCGGTCGTCACCCATGGCCTTGTGTTACGGTCGCTGCTTGAACGGCACGTTGATCTAAATGGACATCAAACTGGTGACGAGCTCGTGGTGGCGAACACGTCCGTCACTGAAGTCACTTCAAATTCGCCCTGGCGAGTGACCAATTTTGCCTGTGTGCGGCACTTGACCGAGCTTGCCGGTTCAGGCGGTCCGGTATAACTTACTGAAAGATAGATTAAAAAAGAGGCGACATGGCAGGCGGTTGGTCGAAAGACGGTGCAATTCAAGATCAGATTGATGCGTCCATTGCAGATGCTGTTCAAAACGCAAGGTCGAAGCTTGGTAAAGGTCAAGGCCTCGAATTCTGCGAAGATTGCGGCGAGCGGATACCGGAGGCTAGACGGAAAGCCATTATCGGTGTTCGTCGTTGCGTAGCGTGTCAAGAAATCGCAGATGAAACTGGTGCGCAAAATGCGCTATTCAATCGTCGCGGGAGTAAAGACAGTCAATTGCGCTAAGGGTTTTGCTGCGTGCTATAGGTTTAACACTGTCTAGAGATCATTTTCCTCCACAGCTTTAAGCGGGTTTCATTTTATTAACGAGCGATATCGCGGGTCGGTAGCAATGCCTCGATGGTTGTCTAAATTAATTGTCTGGAGCATTAGTCTTGTTTGTTTTGGGCTGGTGTTTCGAAAAATTGCCGAAGCAGCGGCTCGGGACGGATTGAGTTCGTTTGAATATCTAAGTCGCTTTTTTTCGGAAGCCGACTGGTTGGTTTGGCTCGGTGTGATGATTCCCTATTCATGCTTTTTTTTCCTAATCGACGCGCATGTTACCTGGCGTGTCGTGAAATGGTTTAACGCAAATTCATTTGAATTTAAGCGCATGTTACCGATAAGAGCCAGCGCCTACATTCTTTCACTGGTCAACGAACAAGTTGGAAAGGGCGCTATTAGTGTCTATCTTTGGAAAAAGCATCAGGTGCCCGGTTGGCAGGCGCTTTCTAGCATGTTGTTGCTTGGCATGATGGAAATTTACCAGCTGCTGATTTTTTCCTGCATTGGCGTTTTTCTATATTTTGATTTAGTCACCGCGGCTTCCAGCCGACTCCCGCTCGATAAGATCTTACCAACGGTTTTTCTGGTCGCGGCGATATACTTCCCGATTCACATATTGTATTTTCGCGGCAAAATTCTGAAAGCGATTCCGCTTAGGAACCTGCAGCTAGCACGGACATTCACGCTCGCAAAACTTAAGCACTACGTTTTAATCGTGCTTTTTAAAGCACCAAACCTTATTGGAGCGGTGCTGGTGTATACGTTTAGTTTGGGCTTATTCCAGGTATCCGTTTCATTCGGTCAAATGCTAGCGTTTTTGCCGGTGATATTTTTGGCGGCAGCGCTGCCTCTGCCGTTTCATGCGGGCGCCTTGTTACTTTGGACGGTGTTATTCCCGGATTATCCCGAGGTCGGCGTATTCAGTTTAATTATGCATACATTCTTCGTGCTATTTAACGCCCTAATTGGTCTGGTGTTCTTACCAACCGCCAATCGAGAATTATTCGATAATTGAATAGCTTTGCCGCAGGCGGAAATAGATTGATGCGCAGGTTGTTGCTACAAGTATCCAACCGCAGCTTGTGATGACGAAATTTTCTATTAGTGTGTTAGAAAAATTAACGTGGAAACTAATTAAACAGATTGCGCAATATCCGTAGTAGGCGATGCCGTTAATTTTGCCAAGTTTAGACGCTCGCGGTTCACGACCGAAATTTGATCCATCGAATATGTACTGGAGGAACGCTAGAGCAATTAACACCGGAAGGATGGGCAACGCCACGTGCTGATGAGCCAGAATTGCAGACGTTGTTCCCACAACTATTGCATCGGCGCTGTGGTCGATGCGAGTGCCGTTCGGATTAAGGATTTCGGCGCGTCGCGCCAGCTTACCGTCATAGATATCTGAGATGACGATTAGCGAGAAACAAACGAAACTAACGACTGGTGCTTGCGCGAAAATTCCATAGCCTAAAGGTAGTAGCAGGACTACCCGTGAGTATGAAATTAAATTCGGTGTGCTGAACCAATGCTTTGCCAGACTTGTTGACATTGAGATTAAGTGGGATCAGCTGCTCTCATTATCCTAGCGGCCCAACAAGCTTCGTAAACGAAACTTGCTGAGCCGAATCCTCACCTCTGGCAAGTGCTGGCTCAGGAAATAGGTTGGTATCGCAACATTACACGACTGCCGTTTGCTAAACCTTTGCGAAAACGAGGTCCCCAAGAATCCCATTCCTTGGCATATTTAACCCCGAATTTCTCCAACAATGTTGAATGCAAACCAGCATCAGTTTCTAATCGCCCGGAGAGGCGCAGATAAGGGGCCGATTTGTATTTATTTTTAGCGCGAGTCCAGACGCCGAATTCGCCAATCCAGCACGCCGCTGTATTCAATCCTTGTCGAACTGCTTCCGCCCGCCACGCGTCTTGCTGAGTCACGACGAAAATTTCATTCTCATGGTGAATGAACCAGACTTCGCCATGACATTTGCTTTCATTGCCGTTGGATAGAATCGGTGACAGATAAATTAAGGCCGATTTATCAAGTGCGGAAATCGCCGGTGGTTCCTTCGCGAAGAGAGAGTTGGAGACCATTGCACCCGACAGTGCCAT
>JBCCFA010000146.1:0-9372 GCA_039029975.1 Pseudomonadota bacterium | reverse complement strand
CCGGTTTCGACGCTGGCTCGGGAGCGTTGACCCGTATGAATATTCTCGGTAGAAACAACCGCTCTTTATCAGCTCAATGGACTGAGGAGATTCGTAATGCTTATGGATTAGCTATTCATGGCTACCCAAATCTTTTCACCACCGGCGCACCGCTCGCGCCGTCGGCAGCCCTCTGCAACATGACGACTTGCTTACAACAACAAACAGAATGGATTACCCAGTGCATCGAGTATGGTCGCAGCCAAGGAGCTGAGACCATTGAGGTAAGTAAGGAACTAGAAGATTTTTGGGTTGAACATCACGATGAGGTGGCGAATGCCACATTACTCACAAAAACTGACTCTTGGTATATGGGGTCAAATGTCAAAGGTAAACCGCGTCGTTTACTGTCTTACGCTGGCGGCGTTGGCACCTATCGCGAAAAATGCGACGAACTGGCAAATAGCGGATACGAAGGTGTGTTTTTTCGGTAATCGTCGATTGCTTCAGATATGCACTGCCAAATTTTTTGTCAGGGGAACGAAAAAGCGCGACCGAAATTCGCTATATGGATGTAGCGACGCCGCCTGTTATACCCATTCACCTTACTCTTTAATTCACGAAAGCCTTTAATCTCTCAGTCTGCGAATCTGCATCCGCATTCATTTAGCTTTGGTGAGCGCTTTACATATTCCTATATAGGAATATAATTAACTCATGCCGCGCACCGCAAACACGTACGATACGTTCACAGCTATTGCAGAGCCGAAGCGACGGGAAATCATAGAATCGTTGGTGGGTGCTGAGTTGAGCGTTAACCAGCTGGTTGCTATCACGGCTTGGAATCAGCCGATGGTTTCTAAGCACCTAAGTGTATTGAAACAGGCCGGCCTAGTTTCAGAAAGAAAAGAGGGAAGACAAAGACTCTATCGACTGAATGCCGATGAACTGCGACCTATTCAAATTTGGACGAAGCAGTTTGAGAAGTATTGGAATAAACAATTCAAGCAATTAGATGGCTACTTAACCGAGCTACAAAAAAAGAAAAAGGATACGTAGATGAGCACAATAAAGGTGGAACCTTCCGTACTAGAGCACGAGTTTGATGCCCCGGTGAAACTCGTATTCGAGGCTTGGACGCAGGAAAATCATTTATGCAAATGGCAAGTGCCAAATGATAAGGTTATCTGCGAATATCAATCGGCCGACATTCGTCCCGGTGGCTCTGCATTACACAAAATGATAATGCCAAACGGCAATGAGATGTGGTTACTTACGCGTTACCATGAGTTAGAACCTTTCCACACCATCGTTTTCACGCAGTACCAGTCGAACGAGAAGGGAGAAATCGTTCCTCCCCCTATGCCCGATTGGCCAAAGGAAATTCAAGCGACGATTAAATTAACCGAGGCGAACGGAAAGACGAGTATGGAATTCATTTGGCAGCCAATTAATCCTACTAAAGAGGAGGCGGAAGCTTGGAAAGCTTCGCAACCCGAACACGGCAAAGGTTGGGGTGGAGCTTTCATCTTACTGCATCGTTATCTCTTGGAAAATTGATTTCGGGATTCCTAACGCTTTTTTCATCCGAAAACCGCTAGCGTAAATAGGCGTTCCGGGGCCGCTGGCGAGACCATCGATCGAAAATTTATGCATTTTTTCGCAGCGTTTGTGACCAATAAAGTAAACATATCGCCAGTGCAATGCGGTCCGATAAAGCAATCTTCGTAGGGAGATGTTTTAATCAAAATATTCAGCTTGTATTTACTAAACAACTACCCTTGTCGACGCATCAGAGGCGTTAGAGCCCAAGCTCGCTTAAGCTCGCATGATCGTCCGGTCGGTGGGCGGAATCCCAAAATAACAACCGATCTTTTTCTTCGATAGGTAGATCATTGATACTCGCAAACCGGCGCATCATGAAACCTTGATCATTGAATTCCCAATTCTCGTTACCGTACGACCTAAACCATTGGCCGGAGACATCATGACACTCGTAGGCAAACCGCACCGCGATGCGGTTTTCCCCGTAGGCCCAAAGTTCTTTAATCAATCTATAATCAAGCTCACTCGCCCATTTTCGCTGCAGAAACTCAACAACTTCCTCGCGTCCGGTCGGAAACTCGGCGCGATTTCGCCAAAGCGTATTTGGTGTATAGACCAATGAGACCTTTTCGGGATCCCTTGTGTTCCACGCGTCCTCTGCCATACGTACTTTCTGTATGGCGGACTCAAGGTCAAATGGCGGCACTGGCGGTTTTGTTTGCAAGATGATACTCCAGCTTGTCTGGTAGACCGACTTGTCTACTTCGATATTCTATTTACAATAGACAGGTCTGTCTACCAAACTTTTTCCGGTCGAAGGAGTTTTCCCATGCTGAGCCCAAAAGAGCGCATCCTCACTACAGCACATACCCTTTTCTACAAGAACGGTTTTCGAGCGACGGGAGTTAACCAACTTATCAGCGAAGCCGGGGTAACAAAGGTGACGTTTTACCGACACTACTCGAGCAAAGAATCGTTGATTCGCGCTTTTCTTAAGTATCGTCATGAACGTTGGATTTCTTGGTTCAGAGAAACACTCAATAAAAACGGTCGCCATCGTGACGCAATCGTGCCGACGTTGGGCGAATGGTTTAATAGCGCCGATTTCCGTGGCTGCGCATTCATTAATGCATTATCAGAACTTGAGGGTCAGTTGCGGGACATCAGGGAGATCGTCGGGTTACATAAGCAAGAGGTGGTTGACGCCATTGCAACTTGTCTTCCTCCGTCAAGAACGCGGCGAAAGGATGCCGCGGCAATCGCAATCGCGGTAGATGGCGCTATCGTTCGGGCGCAGTATGACAATTCCCCCCGTCAGGCTCTGAGCGCGCTCAAAGCCGTCATCTCACTGATCGCAAACAAGTAGGCCGAGCTCGCATTGTTGCTAAACGTGTCGCGCCGAATTGTTGACTCATTTGTCATCGTACGTTTGGTTTGAATCTTCCCGGGTTTACTCGAGGTCTTTTGAATAGAGGTAACTGATATTAGTGTTCAAACCCGAAAAGCGTTAGTCGTGCACAGGCGCGACGATATGGCTACTCACTACCCGGTAACGGAAGTTGTAGCGTTGGTCGAGGCGTCGGAAACGGTCGCGAATAGGCCAACTAAGTAGCGGTAACAGTGATGATAAAAGGCGCTTTGCGAGGAGAAACTCCCGAAGAAGCTCGATAAGAAAATTTTGGCTAAGAAGAATCCACTATTAGGTCATTTGTAGGTTTGCAACTAAATTTGACTCTAAAAGCGAAAGTTTTCAACCGAAATAGCGTTACATGAAGACACCGCTGCCCAAGAATCATTTTGGACAGCGGTGCCATCTCGCCCTTCGTTAACGTCTTAGCCTGTTGAGTGGTAGTAAGACTGATAGCAACAGAACTAAAGCAGGTGGTACCGGAACGGGCGCGACCGTTCCAACGGCATCTAAATCGAATCCTCCGGCACCAAGATCAGTTGGATAGGGATCGAAGATCGCATTTCCTAATGAGTCAAATGTTGATCCGTCACCCACAGCATCGGTAATACGAATAAACAAAATCGAATCAAGGTCTACTAGACCACTCGTCACCGCCGAATCAGAGAGCAAATCCGATAAGTCAAAACCCGTTCCGTTAGGTGCCGAGTGAACGCCGGCGAAATTGTTCGTTTGATCAACGTCTATTAGGCGAAACGGTGAACCAAAGGAATCGTCCAATTCTGGATCGTCGAAGATTATTGGAAAGGTTGCAAAATCTGCACCATTCGAAGAAACAGATACAAAACCAAGCTCTGCAAAGATTAATCCGTTGAACCCGAACGCGTTCTCAAAAACCGCGAAATCGGCGCCGTCTGAGTTAGAAAAAGGTGAATCGAAAGCTAAGGTAATGGACCCGCCGTCGCCCAGCGAGACCGTTCCGTTGTTCCTTGGTCCTAGTGCATTAATTGGAAGGCCCTGGCTTGCAGTTGGACTTCCGATTACATTGATATCTTGAGGACCGGGCGAAAAGTCAACCACCGTAGTCGCCCAATGGGCAAGATCATCTGGTGAGATTGGTGGGTTCGTCAAAATTGTTGCTTGGGCAATAGGGCAGGACAAACATATTCCTGCGAATAAAACAGACTTGATAGTCATGGAATTTCCCTCCGAAATTCAATTCAGAAAAAATGGATGTCGCGGAGGTTAGACACGCCTTCGTCCGAGCGGAACTGACGCAGTAAGAATTGAAAACGTATGTTGGATGACGTTTTCAACCTCGTCGCCCTCCGCGACGTTGCTTTAGTGAATGAATCGGGCCGGTCTCCGGACTCATAGATCTTGCAGCTAACTTGCAGCCTTCCCGTACTTTCGTACAGTGGCGAGATACAAGCGCCTCTCTAATTACCGTTGCGGGGGCAGTGTCGGCTTTGCCTTGCGGCGCACCGAGCTTCCCGTTTAATCGTTAACCAAGGTCAACGACACCCGAAACACGCTCCCAAGATAGCAAGAGCAATAAGCAAGTTCAACGTCGATATTTCGATTAAGATAGCGCAAGACGATAGGACTGGGGGCGCCAGCAAAATGGATGAAGTGATATGCGGAGGCTGCTACTGCGGTGCCATCCGTTACGAAATCACCGGAGAGATTGAGCAATCCTTGGTTTGCCACTACCCCGATTGTCGTCGTATCACAGGCGCGCAATCTGTCGGGTATATTTTCCTGCGCTTAGGAGATTTTAAAATCACCAAAGGCAAACCCGCTAAGTTCGATTCATCGCCCGGCGTGGTTTGAAAAATTTGCGGGTAGTGCGGCACCACTTTAAGTTGGGAAGGCGAGAAGCAACCCGGGAGAGTCGATGTCGCTATAGGAAGTTTGGATGCGCCAGACCAATTTCCGCCGGCCAAAGCGGTTTATCGACGACACAAGTTGCGTTGGGCCTCCGAGATCTAACCGAATGCAGAGTTCTTTAGTCTTTGAGCGGGTTTTGATTTTGCTACCGGCATTTTGCTTTGCTCACGGGGCAATAGCTCTTGTTGGAGACGTCGAAATGCAAATGTCGGTTGCTGGTGATCAAATCAGAGTTCAAAACATTGGGCAGAAGCTCGGCCTGCAATTAGTGACTATCGAGATTGAGGGAAACGAAATCGATTGGATTGCGAATCCAAGCACCTATATTTCCGACGTTATAGTAGAAACGAATACTTCAGTAGATGGGTTCCAATCTGAAATATCTTTTGATTCGCGTTCCTTTCAGTACGGAATCATGGATTACTAAGATTGGGATGAAAATGACTTTCTTCGTTTGAGGCTTGAGACTTTATCGCCATTTCAAGTCCCTGCTTTCTCGTTGGCCTTCGTTTTGCTTGCGCGTTAAGCATCACATGTTTAGGTCTCCGAACTGGGCGTTGGAACCAATAGAGAAAGTCGACATCGCTGGCGTCCATCGCTTCAATTCAGTGTTGAAACTCGAAAAGCCTTGCAGGGGCATAAGAGTAATGACATCTCTACGAATGGCTCTGCAGCTGAAGTGAAAGAGTTATTAGAAGGGTCGGGATCGGCAACAGGTAGGCCAACCAAGAATCATGCATTAATTATGATAAAAGGGATCTCGCGGGGAGCCACTCTCGCAAGAAATTGCAAGCTAGAAAACATCCGCTGTTAAGTTATTGTTTTAATGGTGGAGCCGGGCAGGATCGAACTGCCGACCTTATCATTGCGAACGATACGCTCTCCCAACTGAGCTACGGCCCCACTTTTGTTGTCTCGATATTTTAGCTTGCAAACCTACAATCGCAATGCGGATTGAAACTTTTTCCACGTTTCGTGAACTAAAAAGCTCAATAGATCCGGCTTTGGTACAATTTCGAGGTGGTAACAGCGACTCGTCTTGCGGCTAGCGGGAAATTGCTACCAAACAACAATCAAAATAACTAGGAATCGTGTGAGCGCAGAACTAAAATTTCAAGATGCTCGGCATCCAAACTTTCCGGCCGTCTGCCGCGATGAACTGAAAGCGCTGCAAGTGAATCTCGGCTATCGCTGCAACCAAGCCTGTCATCATTGCCACGTTGACGCAGGGCCGAACCGTACTGAAATGATGGACGAGGCGACAATCGAGTTAGTGCTCGAATTCGCGAGAAGCCGAAATATCGAGCTGGTTGATCTAACCGGTGGAGCGCCCGAGCTTAATCCGTTGTTTCGTACCTTGGTGATGGGATTGAGAGACCATGGCATAGCGGTGATCGATCGATGCAATCTCACGGTACTCGAAGAACCAGGGCAGGCTGATCTCGCAAAATTCTTGGCGGACCAGGGCGCGAAAATTGTCGCGTCACTGCCTTGTCACGGGCCCGAACGAGTCGATGTTCAGCGCGGCAAAGGGGTTTTCGAAAAAAGCATTCGCGGTTTACAGCAATTGAACCAGCTAGGATACGGTAAGCCTCACACTGGCTTGGAGATCGACCTGGTGCATAATCCGCTCGGCCCTTCATTACCGCCGGCTCAAGGACCGTTAGAGAAAGATTACAAACTAGAGCTTGGCGAAAAATACGGTATTTTGTTTAATCAACTCTTAACGATCACGAATATGCCAATTGCTCGGTTTCGTCATGCCTTAATTCGCGATGGTGAATTTGAAAAATATATGCAGACTTTAGTTGGCGCGTTCGATGTGTCGAACCTACCTGGGCTGATGTGCCGGACATTGATTAGCGTTGATTGGCGTGGTTTTGTTTATGATTGTGATTTCAACCAAATGTTGGGTCTCCCTCTGGGTGCGTCGACTTCCCAACGACATCTTAGTGATTTGCTGCGGCAGGAATTTAACGAGTCGCCTATCAACGTTGCCGATCATTGTTTTGGTTGCACTGCCGGGCAAGGATCAAGCTGTGGCGGCGCGCTGTCTTGATTTAGATTCCTTAGAACGCCAACAAACAAGCCGTTCCCTCCACCCTTGTGGATAAACCAAAACTATCCGTCATTGTGCCCGTGCTCAATGAGGTCGATAAAATCGGCGCCATGTTAAATACGTGGCAGCATAGACGTAACGACGGCATCGAGATCATCGTTGTCGATGGCGGTAGTCAGGACGGGACGGAAAAATTAGTTGCTGGTTACGTTGACGCATTCTACGTGTCGAACCGGGGGCGAGCATGCCAAATGAATCATGGTGCGAGTTACGCTCGCGGCGACACATTGCTGTTTCTGCATGCTGATACGGAGATGCCAGAAAGTGCGTTTCGTTCGTTGATGATGTTCTGCGAATCAAATGATGATGGATGGGGTTTTTTCCCCATTGCTTTCGATAACTCTGCGTTAGCGTACAAAATCATCGCGTTCTTTATGAACGTTCGGACGCGGCTAACATCGGTTAGTACTGGCGACCAATGCCAATTCGTCAGTGCCGAGTTGTTTCATCGGGTCGGTCGGTTCGAAGAAATCCCACTCATGGAGGACGTCTCTCTGAGCAAGCGCATGCGCTCGGTGGCTAAGCCAACCATATTGCCTTTCAAAGTTTGCACCGCAGCGCGCCGCTGGGAAACCAAAGGTATTTTGACGACGGTATTGCTGATGTGGCTGCTCCGTTTGGCTTATTTTCTAGGCGTGTCGCCTGAAAAATTGCATAAGGCATATTATCGATGAACGAATCTTTCGGCGCTGATTCATCATCTCGTTGTCTTATCGTTTTTGCGAAAGCACCGCGTGAGGGATCTGTTAAAACACGCTTAATACCCACCCTTGGCGCCGAAGAGGCAGCCCAGCTGTACGAATCGCTACTCCGACGGACCGTGGAAGTGGCAAAAGGGGTGCGCGGCGTGAATAAAGTGTTTTACGTATCCGCGTCTTCAGATTGGGAATATTTCGAACAGTTTTCGGACTGGCGAATTGACACCCAGCGAGGGGATGAGGTCGGTTACCGAATGCAGAACGCTTTGGCGAAGGAATTGGAAGCCTATCGTGACGTGCTGCTAGTCGGCGCTGATCTTGCTGATGTCTCCACTGGAGATTTAGTGCTTGCCTACAAGGCCTTAGATTCTGGCTTCGACGCAGTCATCGGACCGAGCCACGACGGTGGATATTGGTCGATTGGTTTCAGAGAGCAAAATTTATCCCTATTCGATTCAATCGAATGGAGCAGCCCGCGGGTGTTCAGCCAAACTCGCTCGAAGTTCCGGGGGATGGATGCAGCATATTTTTGTTTACCGGTTCGACATGATATTGATGCACCACAGGATCTGAAATATGTCTCCGAGTAGGGCGAGAGCCAAGTGAGTTGTCGCAACCCCCGCCGCTTGCTTGTACGTCAAAATTAAAGTCTCCCCGTTGTTTCCTGAAGGCTGTATTTCGAATGGCGCAGTCAGCGTCGCCATTCTGGCGCCGCAAAAGTTGTGACTAACTCCTCACTTCGGCTAATTAGCTAAATCTAAAGAAAAAACCGTCCCGGCCGTTACCCGTTGTCTACCGTACGTTCCCGATTGGGAACCTGCTGCCTATGCCATTGCTGTAGCGAAGCCGACGGTATTTTGTGTTTCGAAGGAAATAGTGGGTAATACATGTAGCCATGCTTGATACGAATCGTTTTTTACAAGCAACTAGCATCACCACCGTATGTTTAGTTGCCTTAGTGCTCATCCTGCTGAGCGCCAACTACGCACAAATTGTCGAAACGCGTTCAAAAATCGAGAATCAGCTCTCATCGGTCAATAGCGGCGCTGAAGTTAATCCTCAGCAAGAAGAAATTGACCGCTTAATGATCGAGATGAGTAAAGAAAAACTGGCGGAAAAAAAGGCCGATCGCTTGTTGAAAGATCGGCTTCGTGAATTGAACGAAGCGGTCGCGACCGTTGCGACGGCGGCGATCGAGCGGGAAGTCACAGACCCAAGCGAGGCCGCGGCAAAGCTTAAAAGTACCAAACCCTTGATTTGGAAGCTTGGCGATAAATTACCAAAGGAAAAACAGACGCTTCAGGCTTTAATGCAACCCGTCGATAAGTGTGTTGCGGCATGGTCCAGCGGCGATGGCGACTGCGATTTTTACAAAAATATCCTGCAAACCTTGAACGAAGTCAGAGAGCGAGTTGGTAATGAAAAAGTCTGATAATTCTGATGACCGTATGATCATCATGAGAACGGCGAGTATCGGACTGATAGTCGCCGCTATTGTCGGGCTTGTCGCGATTCAGGCCGGGAAATTTGCTTTTAGTGATAATACTGACACCAGCGTACTTGCACAAAGCTGCGAAGGACAACCCAGCACGAGTTTTGGGAAGCCAGCGGAGGTTTCGGCCCGCGATTTAGAAATTGCGAAAATTGCCTGGGTTTATTTTCAGAACAACTCGCAAGAGAAAACGGGTTTAGTCAACTCCGCGAACAAATATCCTTCCACAACCATGTGGGAT
>JBCCFA010000145.1:0-9377 GCA_039029975.1 Pseudomonadota bacterium | reverse complement strand
ATTTTCGCGCAAGATTGAAAGATAAAACCGATTAATCACGTCAAGTGCCGAACTGTGGAAGCCTGCGTGATGCCACGTTCGATTGGTTGATGTGCATTTCGCTCAGCCTATTATTTACTCAGCACAGTGAGCTACAAGCGTCTCGAATATTTCATCTACGAAGCATGGCGCGGTCTTTCCATTTCAAATACATGCAGCTGCACTGAGCACCTTATTTCCTAATCGATAAGAGCCCAGCAGCTTCACCAATGAACGTAGAGCGTTGCGAGAAATAAGTGTTAGTCTGTCTCGAAAATAGAATTTCAGAAGATCATTGGTTCGTCTAATTCCAAACTCTGAGTAACTGAACACATGCGGGAAGCTGAAAACCGAGATTCGCCTATCGAATTTTATTTCGACTTTATCAGTCCGTTCGCCTATTTAGCGCATGCTCGTATCGCAACGCTAGCACGTGAATACAACCGAGCGCTGAAATACATACCGATTGATATTTCCAAAGCTAAGCTAGCAGCCGGGAATACCGGCCCTTCTAATCGCGAAATTCCTGTGAAGCTCAAGTACCTGATGACGGACGTGGCGCGGTGGGCTGCGCTTGATGGTTTACCCGTCAACTTCCCCGCGTCCTTAGATTCTTACCGGATGAATGTTGGGTCATTCTTTGCGCTGGAGAAAAACGCAATTGAAGCATACGTATCAACGTGCTTCGCGAAAGCCTGGGGAGAAGGCGCCGACATGGCGTCGGATGAAGCGCTCCTTGCCGTTGCGAACAGCATGGGTTGGCCTGAAAACGAATTCCTAATCGCTATCGATAGCCAAGAATTTAAGCAACGTTTTGCAAAGGGAAGCGAGCAAGCACACGCTCGAGGTGTCTTTGGGGTGCCGACTTTTTTGATTGGTGATGAGATGTGGTGGGGCAATGATCGATTGCACTTCCTCGAATCTTTTTTAGCAAATCACGAATAAATCACGCTCACCGTTTGCCAAAACACTGGGTGTAAAGGATTAGGTTTAACTTGCCTTTACACGATCCCAACGCGACGTGGTTTACCTCGCACGTGTTTTTCAACCAAATTTTCGGCCTTCTCTACTTCGCGACGTTCTATGGCGCGTGCAATTTGCCGGCGTTCCTTGTTCGCCGCATCGACTTTCCCAGCGTCGAAATTCTCTGCGCCTTGCCAAAGATAAAAATCTGCTAATTGCCAAAGATCGCGCGTGCGAGGAAAAACCGCAGAGGCACGAGACATTTCCCAAATCATTTCATGAAAGGCATCGACGGCGGCCGCATAGGGTAAACGTTGCGCCACATCGTCAAACGCATAGGCCGCGACTTCGTCCGCTAATGCAACGAGAATTTTTGCTTCGTCGTCAACATAGCGCGCCGCTGCTAGGCCCGCATAAGACGACTCTACGCGGGCAAGCACATGGAAAAAATCCTGAATGTCATTGGCTGAAGGCGACACGATTCGACAGCCGACCTGCGGAATCACGACGACATAACCCAGGCTCCGCAGATGGCTAATCGCCGCAGACACCGGTTGTCGACTTGCTTGGTATTCATCTGCCAGCGCTTTAATCGATAAAGTTTGGCCAAAACCTAATTCTCCGGCGGCCAGCCGCGCAGCTAAATCCGCGATGATTTCACCGGCCTTGCCACCAGGTTGCCCATCATTTCGCGCGAGCTGTCGAGATTGCTCGGCAATCCGATTTCGTGCAGCAAAGGTGGGATCTCTTGTGTCTTTTGCGGTCGCGCTTGCCATCCGCTCAAGGCTAACACACGACTGGACGTTTAACCGATAACGTTTGCTTGCCAAGCATCGATAAGCGCGGCTCCGATTGACCAATTGGCATAATTTTTGGCGGCCGAAGTGCTCTATTTCTTCGATACTTTCTAACTTGCATGCTAGCATGTATTATGTCAGTATCGCACTTATGTTCCGCCTGAGGGGATTAAAAATTGAGCGTAAGCAATGTCGAACGAGTGCTTTGGGAGTTCAGCAAAGATCCCGCCCGAATCGCAAAATTCACCGCCACGCCAGATGCCTATTTATCGAACTACGTGTTGAGCGAAGACGAACGCGATGCCCTTTGTCGCGGCGACTTGAAGTCACTCGCCGATATGGGTGTTAACACACTGCTCACACTCACGGTATGGCCGCTGATCAACGGCCCTGAGGGCATGCCATTTTCCTATCTGGAACATATGAACGGCGGTAAGTTGCCGGGCCGGCCGGCGTAAACGAGGAGCAAAGTTATGGCTGAGATTGTTGCTGGATTCTGTCTTCCGCATGACCCGCTGATGGTTTCAACACCAAACATCAATGAGCAAGACAAAGCCTCGGCGGTGTTTGCGGCGCTTGACGAAGTTCATCAACGCTTAGTGAAACACGCCATCGATACTGTCATTGTGATAGGCGACGATCATTACACCAACTTCGGACCACATTGCCTACCGCAATACTTGATTGCCATTGGTGATATCGACGGGCCCGAAGAACCGTGGCTTGGTCTTGAACGCTATAACGTGCCGAATAATAAGGCGCTCGCAGAACACATCATGCACTACGGTTATGAACACGGATTTGATTGGGCAGTCGCCAAAAGCCTTACGCTCGATCACGGGACCATGGTACCCATACATTTGGCGGTGAAAGCCCCGACAAGTGGGATTAAATCGATTCCGGTCTATACCGCTGCAGGAGTAACGCCCCTGCTTCCAACCAAGCGCGCCTACGAGCTTGGCCAGATGATGGGTCAGGCGCTCGCAAGCTACCCCGGTGATGAACGCGTTGCGGTGCTTGGCACTGGTGGCATCAGCCATTGGGTCGGCACCGCAGAAATGGGCCAAGTGAACGAAAAATTCGATCGCATGGTGCTCGATAAAGTCATCGCTGGCGATGTGCAGTCACTAATTGAGTTAAGTGATGAACACGTGATTGAAACGGCGGGTAATGGCGCGTTAGAGATTCGCAATTGGATCATGGCGATGGGCGCGGTGGGTGCACTAGGCGCTGAGTTAATTTGTTATCAACCCGTACCGGAATGGGTCTGCGGTATTGGCGTTACTGAACTTAGTTTCGCTGCTTAGCAAGAAAGAGACGGGAGTGTTTTTATGGGCAAAAAGGATCTACTAACCGCCGCTGATATCTCGGGCGCCTGGGCCATCATGCCAACGCCCGCGATAACAGGCGCAGAGGACTGGCGAGCGACGAACACAGTGGACTTAGACGAAACCGCCCGCGCAGCTGACGCTCTAATCGCCGCCGGCATCAACGGCATCTTAACCATGGGCACACTCGGCGAATCGGCCACGTTAACGTGGCAGGAAAAACAAGCGTACATGCAGACCCTCGTTGATACGGTGAATGGACGCGTGCCGTTGTTCTGCGGCACAACTGCGCTCAACACCCGAGATACAATCCGGCAAACTCAGTACGCCTATGACATTGGTGTGGACGGCACAATGCTCGGCCTCCCCATGTGGTGTGCCCCGAGTTTAGATATTGCTGTCCAGTTCTATCGCGATGTGGCGGAAGCAGTACCGCACATGAATATTTGCATTTACGCAAATCCTGAAGCCTTTAAGTTTGATTTTCCAAGACCGTTTTGGGCACAAGTTGCAGACATTCCGCAGGTTGTCACGGCGAAGTACATTGGCATCGGTTCGCTGCTGGCCGACTTACGCGCCAGCCAATTTAAAATCAAATTACTGCCGCTAGATTTCGATTACTACGCGGCCGCCCGCATGGAGCCGGAATTCTGCGATGCGTTTTGGACGAGCGGCGCGGTTTGCGGGCCTGAAGTTGCGATGCATCTTCGAGATCTTATCTCAAGCGCCAAACATTCTGGCGATTGGTCGGCGGCCAAAGCGTTTAATAATCGGCTCGGTCCAACGGCACGAACCTTGTTTCCGAACGGGTCTTTTCAAACTTTTTCGATGTACAACATTGGTTTAGAGAAAGCGCGCATGGATGCGGCGGGCTGGATGCGGGCAGGTCCCGTGCGTCCGCCCTACCACCTCGTACCCGAAGAATATTTGGCGGGCGCTCGCGAGTCTGGCGAAATGTGGGCAGCGTTGAATAATGAAGTTACGCAAGAAAAAGCTGCGTGACCGTGCATAGAAAAGCGAACATCTATGCGCCGCGTTGCTATCGCCACGTCATCGGTCCCGCGCACATTTCTTCGTCGAAAGATGAACTTATCTCTGCCCGGGCAAACTGCAGCGTTTATCGAACTTGGTTAGACGCGCCTAATTACGGTGAGACAACGCTATACAGCGTTGGTGAATATCGCGATCTAATATCTGTGGAAGACGAACGCCCGATGTTTGTCGAGCGAATTGTTGTTACGGATACATCGCGTATTGATTCGCTCTTAGCGACACCACTGTAATAGATAAGTGCACCTCAGCTAAATCAGCACACGAACAGCGACCACATACAAAAATTTGACACATATACCAATACGATATTTACGATGGAAAAATCGATGCATAAGACACTGACATTAGACTCGCGAACCGGTCCACTACCGCAAACCACCAAACGCTTGCCTCACTCGCAGCTGACCCAGCACGGTCCAGACGACATCGTGAATAAACTTCATCAATGGGCGTTCTCTTTACCGCAGGTTGAAAACCAACAAAGCGGCATTTCTGTTCCTGGCGCGCGAGCATTGGTCATGCATGACAGTTGCAACTGCAATCCCGAAGCCTTCATGATTGGCCGCGAGTTTGCTCACATCCACCCCCATCCAGATAACGGGAGTATGCACGTCATGCTGCCTGCCGAAGATGCCGCAGAAATCGTCGCTAAAGGTTGGGGAGAAGATCACTATCTGGTCACGGCGGGTCAATGGGCGCCGGGATTAGTGATGGTGTTCTCCCCGCGTGATGACGCGGAACTCGAAACAATTAAATGTATCGTGACGCGCTCCTATGAATTCGCGACGAATCTATCTTCTGGCAGCGCTAACCGTTAGCCTGTAGATTACGGCGAGCTGCTTGGATGCGATTAGGTTCTGTTCGAACCGGATTGAGGATCGTTAGAATTCGGAATGGTCGCCGTTTTCGTGATCCCGATTCACGGTCATCTATTTTCTGTGCGCTATAAATTAGAAGACCGGCTCAGCATCCAACCCAAAGCAGTAACAAGCAACACGATCGGCGCCGGTAATGGCACGGGCACGGGGCCATTTAGAGCGGGTGCGCTTACCCCCAAGGCATCAACCATAGGAAATTCCAATTCTAGATTTTCACTCCCAACCGGAAGACCCAATTGATAGGTCGTTTTCAAACGGGACGAGACGCTTGAATTACCGAAGCTATTGCCATCGAATCCCGACGTGGCAAGGACTTGTATCAAATGCGAAATACTCAAGATGTAATCCGTGTCTACCGTTACTGGCGTTGAGCCGGTAAACAACTGGGAATTTAACGTGGAGACGGCTGCGCCGCCGCCAAGTACCAAGGTGGTGCCAAGACCGCCGAATGGCCGCACGCCGATATCTAGGTCGTACGTTCCCCCGAAACCCGACCCGGGTCCACTGGCGGTTCCAGATCCAGACCTTTCGGTGGGCGCGGCGTAGTCAATCATCTCAACACCACCGCCCGCGTAGCCGGTTAAAGTATTTACGCGAAACAATAATTCTAGATTGCTGCCGGACGTGCTGCGGCCGGGACCTACTGAGGGTCCCCCTGCAACCAATACACCTGCAGAATTAAACAAGCCATTGACGCCAGCCGAAGTCACCGACAAAGCCGCACCGCTACCGTCCATAATGTCTGACTTGAGTGGTAAGGTGTTAGCGGTCGGCGGCGCACAAATTTCTGCCGAAGTAAGCGTATCGGCATTCGTTAAGGTGTTTGTCCCAAGCGTGGTTGGCCCCCAGCTGAATCCAGAGCTGATTGGGGCGCTAAAGCAAACGGACTCGGCCTGAGGGGCCGGTAAGCAACAGGCCGCAGACGCAGCCAATGAAATATCGTCTTAAACGACCCAAGAGCTTCCCCCGTAATCTCAATCCCCCCCCTAATGTTTCGCAGAAAATGCCCTGTTACTAGTAAATAGTTCGCATTTTCTTGCTGAATAGCCCGCGAGCAAAATCGGGCTTATTACAAAAGCAGTACTTTCGTACTAACTCGAGCCGGTCTTGGAGTGCTAGCTTGCCATAAAATAAAGGTGCGAGCGGCTCCTTGGAAAAATCCTTGAGCCCACGTACAAATAGAACGAAATGCCGTTCTTTTCGGAACTCGGGTAGCTAAATGGAGTTGACGTGATGAAGTCGTTTTTTTCCGTATGTGTTTTACTGCTCTCGTTCACGGTTAGCGCCGAAACGGTAACCTCATTCACCGACGACACGTTTGAAGATCTAGATTGGCTTGGGACCATTGTTACGACTAGTCAAGGGTTCTTGGCTGGCGCGCCGGAATTTGAAGCAGGACAGGAAGTATCCGGCGGCAATTTGGGCGCATTTCGAAAATCGCGTAACTTCGGTGGCGGCGTCGCTTTTTCTATCGCCGTTGGCCATTTAAAAACAACAGCAACAATAGACCCCACGATCGACACCATTCAGTCGTTCGACATGTTTTTCGATATCATCGGTTTGCCACAAGCCGGTGGTACTAACGGTTCATCGATCTACGCCCCAATCATTGAACAAAGCGGGGTTTATTACGGGCCCAGCGATATCGTGTTCACAACAGGCACCTGGAGCCCGGCACCGTTTTTAAACATGGCCCAAGACGACCTTACGAACTACGGTGGCGGAACAATGAATCCAGATTTTTCGCCTACTGGCGATATCATTACATTCGGCTACGCGGTATTGACCATTGATGCCGCTGGTGGTTTCGATGAAACAACCGGACTCGACAACTGGGCCGTGGATATTACGACAACCCCTGCCCCAGCAATCGTCCCGTTACCGGGTGCTCTTTGGGGCATGTTGGCCGCCATGCCGCTGCTGGTTCGCGCGAACAGAAGCAAAAACACGTTCAATCATAAACCATCTACGTAACTTTCCGAGCCGCACGCTATCGCGAACAGAATGTCGTAGCACCCGATCGTGCGGTACGTTATCCCGACATTCTTTCGATCACCCTTAGTTTTTCGGGTTAAGCAGCTTACTTGTCTAATCAGTCTTCAGACTAGATTGATGCCCCGGGACAGCCCGCCCCTACGTCGTTACGTCAGTAACCCTAGTTTTTCCAGTCATCTAAATTGTTGGCTTTCGCAGTGACTGAGGAAATGTCGCAAATTTGTTTCAATGGCGAATCTTTGATAGATATTAGAGGGACCTAGCAATAGATTTACGGTTCACGCTCGAACCACATTCGCACCACTTTTCTATATTTTCTCAGTCGAGCGAATCTCACCACCATAAGCAACCAGGCGAGAATTAAGCCATGGAGATAAACGTAGATTCGGAAAAGAACATCGCGATGGTCGTGATGTCCGGCGAAGTCTCTCCGCAATCCGTCATCGAAACGGTACAAGCAATGTTATCCCATCCAGCATTCTCACCAACTATGTCCAGCATTTGGGATTACAGGCATTGCGTGGTCGGCGAATTTCCCCTGGCAGAACTCAAACGCGTTGGCGATTTAGCTCACGCGACGAAAGACATTAACTACAATGCGAAGATTGCTCTGGTTGTGGGGGACGACCTTCAGTTTGGCCTTTCGCGCATGTTCGTCATGTTAAACGAATTCGAGCACGTCGAGTTTCGTCCGTTCCGAGACATTGATACTGCCGAAGATTGGATTTGCGGAAGAATTGAAATTGACTCGTGAAATAGCGCGCCGAATTTCTCTTTGCTCCGATTTGAAAAAGCTAAGCGTTTACATAGCGCCTGCTACGCACAAGACAAACCAGCGCAGAAAGTAACAACCAAATCGGTGCCACAACGGGTACTTGGGGCGATCGCATGAATACATCCGAATCCTCGCCCAATAGCCACGCCGTGCCATCGCCAAATGTATCCGCTCGGGTAAAACTAGGTGAGAAACGGCTACCTCGCGAAATTTGCACCGTGGACGGCGTTAATAGCGTGAGAACGATTTCGGGATCTTCATGACTCTGAAAAGAGGCCAGCATTGAGGAAATACTCGTACCGCTACCGCTAACCAGCATTGAAAACACACCTAAAGACGTTTCCGTGCTAAAGGTATGGCTGCCAAATTCGAAACCAAAATCATATTGATCCGGGTTTAAGTTAGCGATGGCACCAGGTTCACCGAATTCAACAGGCACGTTGATAAACCCACGCACGGAATCGCCGACTTCCAAACCAAACGCACTGCAGTCCGCGCGGTTGAGCGCGGTGCAGGCGCCGTCATAAACGAACACCACCTCGGCGCTCGCGGAGCCAACCACCGTTACGAAAAACAACCACAAGCTAAGCGTTCTTACGTACATTGTTTTGCCCATAGGAATGGTATAGTTATCTGCGACAAATATTATCGTGATCGCATCAGCCTACGCGTTGATAGCCATGCCGCAATCGCAGCGACCAACGGCAGCATCATTGGCACCGGTATGGGCGTAATGACTTCTAAAAACGTACCGGATTCTGAATTGGTAATAGAGACATCTTGCGGCAAGATAATATTTAGCGTGGCCGTGTTACTTAAATCAGCAAATAGGTTGCCGCCAGCCCCTGCGGTACTCAGCTGAAGAAACACCTGTAAGGTGAGCCGTTGCTCAACAGTACCGTTATAGGTTCTGGTAACACTTAGCGTTTCGTTGATCGTCTGAGAAAGGGTTGTCCGAAAGAAATCGTTTTGATTAGAAAACGATCCGGTGGATATGCTCGCACCGGCGGAGCCGGAGCCACCACTAAAATCAGTTAATCCATCAACTTGAAATTCGTAGGTGACGTCGTAGTCTTCTGTGCTCGTGCTTTCAATGGTAATGGTGTCTCGTAATAAAGCATTCGCACTCACCAAACCGATTTCAATGGACGATAAATCGCCGCCACTATTGTTTAGTGAACCAAACGCCTTAAGCTCACCCAAACCAATGTCAGAAGAAGCGGAATAGCTATATAACGCGCCTGAATCTGAGCCGCTGCTGTTCACGCTTACGATTGATCGATCGAACGGATCCATCGCATTTTCTGGTTCCTTATCGAACTCAGAAAATGTTAGACCGGGCAAATCTACAGAACCCGCGGAGCGAATTTCCGCCGCGATTACGGCGGGTTTGACGAATACCAAAGTGAAAATAAGAACGGTAAATCTCATGTCGTTTTTCCTCCTTTGATGAAAAATTAGCGCACAGCGTCCTTTTACCTATTGAAATTCTTAGTGTTAGCTAGATCGGCCCTTACCCTCGAATCAAACGGGCAATTGGCGAAACGTTAGTCAGCGCTGAGAGTTTATT
>JBCCFA010000144.1:0-9381 GCA_039029975.1 Pseudomonadota bacterium | reverse complement strand
CGAATTTGCTGAATGTGTTCGTTGAGGTAGTGCCCACCGATACAATCAAATATGAGATTGATAAGAGTACCGGCCTGCTAAAAGTCGATCGGCCGCAAAAATTCTCAAACGGTGGTCCAGCACTTTATGGCTTAGTCCCTCAGACCTATTGCGGAAGCCGCGTGGCTGAATTTTCTCGGGAGCGAACCGGTCGACCTGACATCGACGGCGACCAAGATCCACTAGATATCTGCGTTTTGACTGATCGAATAATTCCACATGGCAACGTGCTCGTTGAAGCGATTCCCGTTGGCGGATTCCGAATGTTAGACGGTGGCGAGGCCGACGATAAAATAGTCGCCGTTTTGAAAGGCGATACTTCCTACGGTGATTTGAAAGAGCTGAATGAGTGCCCGGACGCGATTATCGACCGTCTAAAACACTATTTTTTAACCTACAAACAAAAACCATCATCTGATCACACGCCCTGCGAAATCACCCATACTTACGGCCGCGAAGAAGCGGAAGAAGTAATTGAGCGATCGCGTGATGATTATGAAGAAATCTTTGGCGGCATGAGTGATCTGATTGACGCCGTGCTGACCAAGCATCAGTAATTTCAGCTAATACTTTTACGCTTTTATCGTCACAGTGGCTGGCGACTGCGCAAACTGTGAAATTTTGCCCGAATCGTCATAGCTGCCTTGTTGGTTGGTTTCTTGGATAGTTAAAATATTCAGCAAGGAGCTGGTAAGGCGTCGGTTTGTGTGTATAGAAGCGCCATTAATCGTATTTTGCTGTTCGCATTTAAAGAGTTTTTCCCGGATTGAATCAAGTTCAGGATGGTTTTCGGCTGCGTCGTTGTCCTGCAAGCCTGCCATCGCAAGCTCGAAGCGTTTCGCCAGCGGTTCAATTGATTCCAGCAATGCATTTTTTTTTGCGACAATCCGCTCAAGCTGCTCAACGTTCGACGACCTAATTGCCTCATATTCTTCCGATAGTACGGCGACTAATGCGTCTAATTGACCGCACAGCTCGAATGAATTTTCCAACTCCGCGTTAGCTTGCATGTTTAATCTTCAAGATATGTGAACGGTTACTTGCTTAACGAATATGCCTAGTCTTGAGGTACTGAAGAACTCAGTATCCGCTCGATTGCGCTAAATTTTTCCGCCACAGCTTGCGTATCCACTTGGTATTTGCCGCTAGCAATATCTTCACGCAGTCGGGCAACTTTTTCGGCGTCGACCACGGGTAGTTTTTCGACGGACTTGGTTAGCTCATCAACTTTTGAGACGAGTTCAGTTAGCGTTACTGAGTCGCTCGCGCTGGGCTGTTTTACAGCATCAGTTTTGTTGTCAGCAGTGACGGCGGTCGACTTTCGATCGATACCCGTTAGTTGACTCGGATTTAAATTGTTGATTTCAGAAACCATTCAAACTATCTCCTAATTCGTGCTTTTGATATCGGCATGCGGTGGAGAAAAATTAACTTCTTTCAGTATGTTAGCGTATTTATGCTGAACACATCGCAAAATGTATAAAATACACAACATTTGATGAGTCGTGATTCGCATTTCTCACCTAAGGTCTGCGCTGCCAATTAATACTAAGTTCGCCGCGGCGACCGTACCATCGATCACGCGTTCTGAACTTAAATTTCTTACTTTAACTCGATCACCTACCGCGCCATCGGACAAGGCTACGCCTGAGGTTCTAACTGCTACAACGCCGCTTTTCATCGAGAGTACGACCCGATCGCCGCGACGTACCAAGGTTTTTGCTTTGAACATACTCTGCGTCAAAACGGCACCGGGCATGATATCTCTGGCCGCAATGAGTCCGAGGATGGACTCGCCGCTTTTCAAATATTTAGCCGGTATAGACGTCGATGAGCGTTTTTTGACCAAGAGGTCTTCCGCGTCGAGTGTCTGCCCACGACTGATTGGGCGGACTAGCGTAAGCACCGGTAAATATTGCTCGATATGAATCGGGACATATAAAGACCAAGCTTGCGGGCTGGCGCAACGTACGCCCACAGTCGTGTGCCCCATTAGACGGCTGCCTGGCGCGAGATACGACTCTAAGGGCGTTGCACAGGTAGCGAGGCGTAACCGTGGGTCAAGTTGGTTAACGGAAATATGAATATCTTGCGCCAATTTATTTTCCGATTCACCGGTGAGTTTAGCGACAACAAATTGACGCGCCGTTTCCCGGATCTTGTCGATAGTTGTGTAGTCCGACGGCGTAGAGTTCGCGCCGACAATTGGGCTAAACAGCAGCAAAACGACCCCTGTACGCCGCAAGTAACGCGGAATTCGCATCCGTAATGTGGCGATGGAACAGCATAGAAGAAAATAGGCATTGTTGGAGATCGGATTCATAAACAAAGCAAAAGCAAATACCGTGCCGAACTGATAATGACCTTTTCCCGAACGAAATAAGACTAGCGATGTCTGGCCAATTCTGGTCGGCACCTGCAACGCAACGAGGGCCATGCGATTGTTGGGCCAGGCGCGAGGCGCGCGCTTGCCGAAAAGAGGCAGTGACTTGCCGCAATTTAACGTCGGTTAGTTTCTGTTTCTGTTTAAGTCCCTGTCTTTCATGCAAATCCCTAGGTGGCACGAATTTCGCAATCAATTCCTCATCGTGATTTCGCATAAGCCAATTGTTGCTTAGCCGTAACTAAGTAAGAGAACTCAGAAATGATCAATTTCGACAAAGCCTTGGGAGTGCACCCGCAAATGCTCACTTTCCGCGCGCAACGGGCGGGCGTGTTGGCGGCCAACTTGGCTAACGCCGATACACCGAACTATAAAGCAAGAGATTTGGATTTTTCAGCTGTGCTTGATGCGACTAAGGGTCGCAGCATGCTACAGCGAACGCGATCCGCACATTTTGAGCAGGGCAGTCATGGACTGAAAGGGGAACTGCTTTATCGAACCCCGATGCAGGCATCCCTAGATCAAAACACCGTCGAAGTTGATTTAGAACGAGCGAAGTTTATGGAGAACGCCATGCGCTACCAAGCGAGCATGCGTTTTCTGGATGGGAAATTTTCTGGTCTGCGCGCGGCGCTGCGCGGCGAGTAGTTACTTAGATTAGTTAGGAGCTTTCTGATGTCGTTGTTTCGAATTATGGAAATTGCGGGAAGCGCGTTAAACGTGCAAACCATTCGCATGAATACCACGGCGAGCAATATGGCAAACGCGAATAGCGCGAGCAGTAGTCTCGATGAAACCTACCGCGCAAGGTCACCAGTTTTTTCAACCATGGTTGACGGGTTTGCGTTTGATGAAGAACCAGATTTGGGCGTGAAAGTAGACGGTATCGTTGAAAGTGAGGCTCCGCTGACAACTGAGTACAATCCCAGCCATCCGCTCGCGAACGATGAGGGCTACGTTTTTATGCCTAACGTCAACGTAATAGAGGAAATGACCAATATGATTTCCGCCTCACGCAGCTACCAAACCAATATCGAAATTGTAGAGGCATCGAAGCAAATGATGCAGCAAGCACTGACCTTGGGGCAACGGTAACTTTCACAGGACTTCCGAAGGATTGTCGATATGGATAATTCCATTTCAAAATTAGTTAACGGCTTAGACGCGCTGAGTAGCGACCGTCTAAAAACTGAATCGAATAATCAAGAACTCGGGCAAGCGGAATTCCTGGAGCTGATGATGACGCAGCTACAGAACCAAGATCCGCTCAATCCGGCGGAAAGTGGTGAGTTTCTTAGCCAGATAGCGCAGTTCGGTACGGTCAACGGTATCACCGAGTTACAGCAATCGTTCAGCAATTTAGCGTCATCGTTGCAATCGAGTCAGGCTTTGCAGGCTTCAACGATGGTGGGCCGTTCGGTATTGGTAGAACACGATCAATTCCAGGTAAATGGCACTGGCGCTAGCAGCGTCGCGGTCGATTTGCCGCAATCGGTGGCTGATCTACAGGTGACCATTCGTGATGCCGCTGGGCAGCTCGTCAAACAATTTACCTTTGGTCCGCAAAGCGCTGGTGTACTCGACATTCAATGGGATGGTATTGGCGATCAAGGTGAGCGAGTAGCCAATGGCGTCTACACGGTAGAGGCTGAAGCGCTTATTGATGGACAAAATCAATCTCTCAGTACCCTTATTGTCGCACCTGTCGAAAGCGTTTCCTTATCGCGAGACGGTGGCGACCCCACGCTCAATGTCGCCAATTTAGGTAGTGTCGCGCTGGGTTCAGTGAGACGAGTACTGTAACGAAGAATTTTAGTTCGATAACTCAAGTTAGGAGAATATAAATGCCATTTCGAGTCGCCATTAGTGGCTTGCGCGCGGCGCAAAATGATCTAAACGTTATTGGCAACAATATTGCCAATGTAAACACCACAGGTTTCAAAGAATCTCGAGCGGAATTTCAAGATGTATATGCCGTCTCAAATACTTCTGGTTCGGGAAACAATATTGGCCAGGGTGTGAATACTGCTCGCGTCGCGCAGCAATTTGATCAAGGCAATATTACCTTTACTGACAATGGTCTCGATTTGGCCATCACTGGGGAAGGGTTTTTCATTATGGATGATAACGGCGAAACGGTTTACGCGCGTGACGGCGCCTTCGGCATAGACCGCGACGGGTTTGTCGTGAATGCGAACAATCAAACCCTGAGCGCTTATTCGGTCGATTCGACTGGACAAGTAACAGGCGCGCTGGCACCGTTACAGATCTCTACGGCAAATACGTCTCCGAGTGCAACGACCGAGGTAATTCTTGGCACCAACCTAGACTCGCAGGCGACCGTACCCGTAACCGCGCCCTTTAACCCCGCAGATAACACCACTTTCAATAATACAACGGCCACCACAATTTATGATTCTTTGGGCGGCTCGCATTTAATGCAAATCTATTTTGTGAAAGACGCAGCACCTAACGCATGGGATACGTACACCTTAGTGAATGGTGTTACGGTTGACGGTCCAGATACCATCACATTCAATGACGACGGTAGCCTGGATACGCCGACGACCGGACTTATCACGGTTCCCGCATTTACCGCGGCACCAGGTACCGCGCCTATCAACTTAACGATAGATCATTCTCAGACTACGCAATTTGGTGCGCCATTCGGCGTTAATTTATTTACGCAAGATGGTTACACCACCGGTAATCTGGCAGGCCTCGATATTGATTCGGAAGGCTTCATTTTTGCACGTTACACCAATGGTCAATCAGAAATCCAAGGACAGGTGGCGCTGGCCAATTTTCGTAACCCGCAAGGTCTGCAGCCAATTAGTAACAACAATTGGGCACAGACTTTTGCTTCGGGAACACCGTTGGTTGGTGCCCCGGGCTCTGCGAGTTTAGGTTTAATCCAATCCGGCGCGCTCGAAGATTCGAATGTCGATCTCTCGGAACAACTAGTTAGCCTCATTATTGCCCAGCGAAATTTCCAAGCAAATACTGAGGTGATCTCTACCGCTGATCGAGTAACCCAGGCGGTTATCAACATCCGCTAAACATAAGTTAGATGCATAACTAGGTATTGCTCGAGAAAAAACATGGATCGAATGGTTTATTTGGCGATGTCTGCCGCAAAACAAACTATGCAGGCGCAGGCGATTGCGACAAATAATTTGGCAAACGCAACAACTGTTGGATTTAAAGCAGATTATGATGCTTATCGCAGTATGCCGATTTTTGGAGAAGGCATGCCGACACGCGTTTTTGCGTTGAACGAACGCCCAGGAATTAATTTCGATCCGGGATCGATCGAAACAACCGGAAACCCGTTGGACGTCGTGGTTAATGATCGCGGTTTTTTCGCGGTCCAAACGGCTGATGGTAGTCAAGCATATACTCGGGCTGGAAATTTTAAGTTAACGGTCACTGGTCAATTAGTTACGACTGATGGCCTATCTGTCTTAGGCAACGGCGGGCCTATCGCCTTGCCTCAGGCGGAAGAAATTGTCATCGGCGCCGACGGTACGATATCGATTCGCCCAACCGGGCAAGACGCAACGACACTCGCCCAGCTGGACAGGCTTCGCTTAGTTGATCCGGATATCAACAGCCTGATCAAAGGTGAAGATGGTTTGTTCCGGCTGCGAGACGGCGGCGTGGCGCCAGTGAGTGCCTCGGTGCGCGTAACGGCGGGGGCGCTGGAAAGAAGTAACGTAAACCCGGTAGGAGAATTGATCAGCATTATTGAAAACGCGCGCAACTATGAAAGGGCAGTTAAAGCAATGAGCACGGCGGAAGAAAACGACGCCCAGGCACAACAGATACTAGAAATACAATAATCAAGGTAGGTCAGCATGGCATCAGCCCTTCACATCGCAAAAACCGGTCTGGACGCGCAGCAAACGCGAATGTCGGTGATTGCGAACAATCTCGCTAACGTTGGGACCAGCGGTTTTAAGAAAGGTCGAGCGTCATTTGAAGACTTGTTGTATGAAACGGTGAGTCAGCCTGGCGGGTCGTCTTCGCAAAACACCGAACTACCGTCGGGCCTATTGTTAGGAACCGGCGTGCGAACAGTTTCCACCGAGAAGATTTTTACTCAGGGCTCGCTCAATCGGACTGATAGCTCACTAGATATTGCGATCCAGGGTCGAGGTTTCTTCCAGATTTTATTACCCGACGGGGCAACGTCGTATACACGTGACGGTTCGTTCTCAATCAATTCTCAAGGGCAGCTAGTGAGCTCTACTGGGTATGAGTTGGAACCAAGCATAAACATTCCGCCGGAAACTACGTCCATAACCATTGGCGCCGACGGCACCGTTTCCGTTTTGGTCGCGGGGAATTCGGCACCTCAGCAAGTGGGTAATATTCAACTTGCCGATTTCATTAACACACAAGGCTTGCAAGCAATTGGGCAAAACTTGTTCAGAGAGACGATTGCTAGCGGTAACCCACAAACCGGTAACCCAGGGTTAAACGGTTTGGGCAGCATTATTCAAGGGAGTTTGGAGGCCTCTAACGTTAACGCAGTTGAGGAACTAGTCAACATGATCGAAACGCAGCGGTCTTACGAGATGAATTCGAAAGCCATTCAAACAGTAGACGAAATGCTGCAGTTCGTCTCGCAGACGCTTTAAGTGGGTGATTTGATATGAATTGCTCAGTGAAGCGCGTCGCGACGAGTAAAACTTTGCTTCTGGGATTGCTAGTGATAGGTCTATCGGCATGCAATTCCACGCCTAGGCGCGATCCAGCATATAGTCCCGCATACCCAGCGGCTTTTCCAGCGCCCGTGCAGCGACATAACGGCGCAATCTATCAAGTGGGTTACGAGCGAACGTTGTTCGAAGATATCCGCGCGCGGAGAATTGGCGATATTTTAACGGTAAGGCTTTCTGAGGCAACCAACGCGTCGAAGTCAGCTTCGACCGAGCTTGACCGTGACACCGAGACTACCATTGTGAACCCGACCTTGCTCGGCACAAATCCTCTGTTCAGCGTCCCAGGAGTTCTGCCACTCGCTGCAACCGAAAACAATAATCTGGAATCAAACCTCCGCAGTTCCAATGGATTTACAGGAGAAAGTGATAGTGCACAAAGCAACAGTTTAAATGGCGACATCACAGTAACGGTGGCGGACGTTTTTCCAAACGGAAATTTGTACGTGCGCGGTGAAAAACGCCTTAATCTGAATCAGGGAAATGAGTATATAAAAATTTCGGGCATCGTTCGGCCAATTGATATTGCCACTGACAACACGGTTCCTTCAACAAAGATTGCTGACGCAACGATCATCTATAACGGCGATGGTGCCGGCGCGGACGCCAATAAACTTGGCTGGATTGCACGGTTTTTTATCAGCGCCGTGTTTCCTTTTTAATTCGGGCGGGATAACGATTGTGACAAACAGAAAGGCAAGTTCAAGATGCGGTCTACTCTTTCTTTGCGGACTGCTCACGCTTAGCGTCTGCAAAGCGGAAAGAATTAAAGATCTGGCGGGTATCGCTGGTGTTAGAAGTAATCAATTAGTGGGCTACGGTCTGGTCGTCGGTTTGGACGGTACGGGCGATCAAACCACACAAACGCCGTTTACGATCCAAAGCTTAAAGAGCATGCTAAATCAGTTGGGCGTAAAGGTGCCAGACAACACTAATCCTCAGTTGAAAAATATTGCAGCGGTAATGATTCACGCTGACTTGCCGCCGTTTTCCAAACCCGGCACCACCATCGACGTAACCGTCGGTTCGTTGGGGAATGCCAAAAGCCTACGCGGCGGCAGTTTGTTAATGACCCCGCTAAAAGGTGCTGATGGTAAAACTTATGCGATGGCGCAAGGGAATTTAGTTGTGGGTGGATTTGGCGCAGCCACGGACGATGGTTCTAGTATTTCGGTGAATATACCAAGCGTCGGTCGTATCCCAAATGGCGCGACGGTTGAACGCGAAGTGCAAACCGCATTTTTGGACTCCCAATATCTGCGACTAAACTTGCACCGGCCAGATTTCACTACCGCAACGCGGATGGCTGAAGCGATTGATGCGAGCATTGGGGTTGGATCTGCAAACGCGCTCGATGGTTCAACCGTTGAAGTCTTGGCGCCGATAGATCCCAAACAGCGCGTGCCGTTCATGGCGATTGTCGAAAATATTCGAATTGATCCCGCCTTAGCACCGGCACGCGTGGTGGTTAATTCGCGCAGCGGCACGGTCGTTATTGGTTCTGAAGTACGCGTCACAGCCGCTGCTGTTACACACGGAAGCTTGACGGTGACTATTTCGAACAACCCGGTTATCAGTCAACCCGAACCTCTATCCGGCGGTGCGACGGTTGTCGAGCCGAAAAAAGATATCGATGTTGAACAACAGCAAAATAAGATGTTCTTGTTCAATCCAGGCGTTTCATTGAATGACATCGTCGATGCAGTTAACGACGTGGGTGCCGCCCCAGGTGATTTAGTCGCGATACTTGAAGCACTCAAACAAGCGGGTGCATTGCGCGCGGAACTCATCGTCATCTGAGTTGAAAACCAGATAGTGCAGCACTAGCGGCAAATTTTGCCGGCGGATCAAGATTTAAGGATCTTTTCTCCCGCGGAAATAGCGTTTATTCCAGCGTTTTTCGTAATTTTAATAATTGGCATCAACTATGCATCCGATAGGGTAAAAACGGATGACCAATAGTTGAAACCCACGCATTTCCACGCTTTTACTGATCTAGACCGCTTTCAGACCTTACGCGGGAACCTTAATCAGTCCGCTGAAAACGCTGCGCCGAAGTTGGCGCAAGAGTTCGAAGCCTTATTCATTGAAATGATGCTCGCCAGTGCGCGCAAGGCATCGATCGGCAGCGAGCTGTTTGATAGCCACGCCACAGAACTCTATCGCGAGATGTTCGACGCCCAGGCCGCGCGAATTTTGGCGACCAAAGGCGCTTTGGGTTTTGAGCAATTAATT
>JBCCFA010000143.1:0-9394 GCA_039029975.1 Pseudomonadota bacterium | reverse complement strand
GTGATATTGCGAAAACAAGTAACGCCATAAACGGCACAACAGGAATTTGTAGGACGCCGCCGCTGCCCGGAATCGAATTTGGATCTAGCGGATTGCTGCCGGCGACAATTTCATCGCCATCACTAAACGTATCGTCGTCCGTGTCTTGATCCGTTGGACTCGTGCCGTAGGTGTTGACTTCATCCCCGTCGAGTAATCCATCCAGATCACTATCTTCCAAGTGCGGTCCCGAACCATATTCATTCACTTCTTCAAGATTCGTCAAACCGTCGCCGTCAAAATCGTCGCTTAAGCGCATGAACCAAGCAAGATCACCAATTTCTCCCACCACCAAATTCGAACCGGAGAGCGCTATCGATACGAGACTATAATCGAACGCCATGCGCACGAGCGTGGCGGTGCGGGTCCAGCCATGAATAGGGTCTCGTTCGAATAAAATTAGCGGGTTCTCTCCCCCAACTACCCTGTTTTCAATAACAAGCCGATTACCGTCACCTGTTACCCAACCGATATTTGCCGTTTCGCCAGCGTTTGAATCAAAGTCCTCAATGGTGAACGTTTTTACCACGGGCCAGTTACCGGGGCCGAGTTTTTCATGAATACGAAGCACACCGTTGTCATCTACAATGAATACAAAGTTGTCGGAAAGCGTCCCTTCGTTGTTGGGATCATCACTCATTCCTAGTTCGCTAGTACGACTCCAGACTCCGTTGCTGCGTTCGTAGATACTTGTGATTCGCCCGTCAAATCCGGATTCATGGAATAAGGCATTGTCGCCATCGATATCGATAGAAAAAACGCGCTGCGTCGTCGGCAAACGCTGATCATCAACGGCCAACCAAGCACCATTGGGTTGGCGTTCGTAGAAAAAAATCGTGGACGCTTCGAAGCCATCGTATCGCCAGGTGTTCACAATCGCCGTATCACCGTTAATATCACCGCTAAAACCAAATCGCTGCACAGTAGCTGGATTGGGCACAAGTAAATGTTCGATACGCGGCCAACTGCCATCGGACTCGGGTTCATGGATGTGCGCGGCGCCGGCCCAATCAATATAACCACCATTACCGGCTGGCACGTCTTCGTAGTTCGCGGTGATTAAGACGCGTTCATCAGAAATTCGCACCCGCTCAGCATATCGTGTGGCACCTTGAACGGGTGGTGGATCGGCGGGCTGCAAAATCGTTTCCTCTTCTTGCCAAACGCCATTACCATCACGTTTGTAGACGATGGCAAGTCTTGCGCCTGCAGATACGCCTCCTCCGACAACGGCAAAATCGCCATCTATAGATACACTATTACCGAAAATGCTCAATATCCCGCTTTTGTCGATTATCTGACGAAGAATCTCAGTCTCGGCGGCAGACAGAGGATTGGTATTATTAGCCACTTCAATCCCGTCGCTACGACCATCCCCATCGGTATCGGGGTTATTTGGGTCGGTACCCCACAAGGTCACTTCATCAAAATCACTTAGTCCGTCGTCGTCCGTATCGGTTACCAAAGGATTCGATTGATGTTGATTGATCTCATCGCCGTCCGATAAACCGTCGCCGTCCGTATCAGCAAGCAACGGATTGGTTAAATGAATATTGACTTCATCGCCATCTGATAACTGATCGCCATCGGTATCGCTCGACAGCGGATCCGTTTGATGAATTTGTTCTATGAGCGTAGTGAGATTATCGTTGTCCGGGTCAAGGGACGTGTCATCTGCAACGAGGGGGTTTAATGCGTAACGCGCTTCATACCCATCTAGCAGTAAGTCATCGTCGCTATCGTTATCGTTCGGCGCCGTACCAAGAATAATTTCGCCATAAGTATCTAAGTTGTCGTTATCCGCGTCCGCGAAATTTAGCTCAACCTTGGCGAACTGTGTTTTGTTCGTTGAACCGACTGAGCCGCTACCAAAACTCAAACCTTCTTCAAAGGGATGCGCAACCTCAGAAACCATATCAGCACTGCCACACCCGGGCGACGAAAGGCTAGCGTCAGCGCCGTCGTAGCTCAATGTCCAGTCTCGCTGTGCGAGGTGATCTGGGCATATCACCGCGTTCGCGACAATTCCGTTGAGACGCGCTTCATCTTGACCACCGGATACGCCGAAGGATATTGAATAACGTATTTCGGCACGTCGAACTTCGACAAAGGACGCGGCGTTTACGGAATCTAAATCCGGGTTACCAATCCGCAAATTAAGCGTCCAACCAGACGACCACGCGGCTTCCCAAGCGGACGTCGATTCAGGCCACAATTGATATCGAAAAGCACTATCGGTGCTACTGCTATCGTCAATTTCCCATGCCGGCTCCGGTAACTGAATCGCTTGAGCTGAACCAATCGGCGGCGTGCCACGGAAGCCTTCGTCCAATGGGTCTGCATCGCCGACATGAGTTGGTAAATATGGGCTCACACCCTCAGAGGGGTCGCGAACACTAACGCATTGGCTATCACCGCCAGCGAAATCCGTGATGCCGTCGCGATTGTTGTCGATTCCGTCATTGCACGCTTGTTCACCAACAGACCAGTCAACCCAAGCAAATCGAGTGACTGCTTGACCAGTGCTAGTACCGCTTCCGAAGTTAACGCGCGTAACCGCGTGAGCAATGCCAATTAAATCTCCGAAGATTTGCACGCCGTTGACAAATAAGTGAGCAATACCAAGGCGGTATGCAAGTTCAACGGTGTTGTAATCACTGGCCGGAGAACCAACGTTGGGTTCCACATGCGTATTCCCTTCAGTTTGCACCAGCAGGTCACCGTTAGTATTCAAACCGAAGTTAATGAGGAAACGTTTACTGCCGTTATCCACTTCGATCAAACTCGCTGAGTTTGGTGGATTAGCACCGCTGACCACACGTAATTTCGTGCGTAAGGTCCATTGTTCTTGGGAAGTTGGTCCAGGTACACGGTAGCGCAGTCGCTCGCTCGAGCTGTTGTCGTTTATTTCCCAAGCGCGCACGCCAGGATAATCAGGATCGGAAGTTATTGCGGCAGCCAGCGACGCGCCCGTTTCATCCAGCGGTTCAATAGTCCAACCCTGCAAGAGCGGCGAGATACTACCGCGGTGAATGGCGTCAGCGTGGGCGG
This sequence comes from Pseudomonadota bacterium, assembly GCA_039029975.1. GTDB lineage: Bacteria > Pseudomonadota > Gammaproteobacteria > JBCCFA01. Next base: position 6,304 of record JBCCFA010000143.1, on the reverse strand, counting down.
CGCCACTAGCGAGTGCGAACGCTAGTGCTAGGGCCTGTACGAGCGAAATCCTTAATACGAGCATACCTCGGATTCTGACACAGTCACCGGCACTAATCTTCAGTAAAACGGGTAATAGTTTGCACAAACTGGATGAGTAGCGAAAACAAATTTGGGGGCTTTACCCTATGTTCAAAAAGGAAATTGAGATTGAATTATCCAACTGCTATCCCATACGTCCTCTTTCCTCGTGAATAATTCTGATCCCCCGATCGCGACCAAATTTCGCGTGAGCAATTGGCTCGACGCGTAATCGACATCGCTAAGCGCTTTAAGTTTCAAAAAATCGTACGCAGAGAGTTCGGTTTTTTTCGTAGGATGCGATCTTAATTTGCATCATGGCCTTTTGCTTCGCTCAAAGCGTAATGACTTGATCCGGCGGATTTCCCGATAGTGCTTCGTATAGTTGCGGAAAACAGCCTGCAACAACGCCGTCCACAGTGCCTTTTGCCGTCACTTCGCCGGTACCGCACTGATTGAATTCTCCATCTGCCATACCACGACGAACCGCGCACTGGTCACAAATCATCAGAAGAATATTTTGCTCTTTGGCTACTTTTGCCAGTCGTTCACCCGCCGGATCCCCGGTGCGTAAGGTGAACAAATTGTCGTCGAAAAACATCATACCGATTACGTCCACACCATGCGTGCCCTGTTCAAGCTGTGGCAATATCATCGTGTTCAGTTTGAATGTTGTCGCCATGTTTGAATTGAATACATACGCTACTTTCATTTTCTTCGCCTAATTAAGAATCGATAGGCTTATTTGAAGTTATTTACGCGTTACCTGCAATCTGTAATCCAGCTTCAAAGACAAAGTAGTCAGATGGTTCCGCGCTATGTGCCTCTCTAAAAACAGAATCGATTCCGATAAGTTCATACACGATTCCGATCCGAAAGATTTCGTGTCCAAAGCCCGCCTTCGTCAGGATGGTGCCTCAATTCTAATTGCGAATGAGAATTATTCGTGTTAAGAAAGACTCTCTATTCAAAACACAAAAGGGAGTGAACCATGACAAAACCAACCAATGTTGTTGCAGCAGCGGCATTAGCAGCTTCGTTATTCGGCGCCACCTCGGCAAACGCGGCGATTAGAACTTTCGATTTTGATTGGGTCGGGCAAATGGCCGGTTTCACGGTTAAAGGTAGTTTTTCGTATGATGACGTGAACGTCGATTCGAACGGACTTATCCGCGAGGAAAGTCTCGAAGCGTTCAGCATTTCGTTCTACGATCCGAACAGCGTTCACCTAGCGACCTACGACGACAGCCATATCGTTAACCCCGACTTTAATTTCGCCTTCGACGCAACGAACTACAAAATATTGCAAGATGGTAAGTGGGACATCGACGACGACGTCGACCTGGAAAAAAATGGTCTGAACGTCGGCCTGGGTACACCAAAATCGGGCCCAAGCGGTTGGGGGTTCTGGTCGACATTTAAATTAGACAGCTCACCCCATATGCATGTCGACCAATGGGACGACGCCGATGGCTACCGAATTGGCTACAGTACTCACGAAGATGTTGGTTTCATTGATATGACGACTCTTGAGCTCATTAATACTGGTAAAACCATCGAGTATGATATTGATGAATTAGCCTCTGGGCTCGGCGAGTATGGCAGCCGCATCACCGTGTCCTCCGTGCCGCTACCGCCAGCGCTTGTCATGTTTATCGGCGGTTTGTTGGCGCTTGTGCGAACACGTCGACGCGCGTAGTGCAATCACCGGCAAGCTGGTGATTAGCTCGCACTATCCCGAACTATCGACTCAGCGTTACGCCAGAATCGTCGGGCAAGTTCCCCACGGTGCCAATTTGTTGGTACCGTGGGGGCATTTCAAAGATAATTTTTGGTAGCTGGTTAGTGACCTAAAAAACTGGAAAACTGCGCAGTGTCCCCTATCGCTCGCGCAAAATTTTTAACAAGCGATGGTCTATCCATCACAGGAGAAAACAACATGCGACAAGATTACGACATCGAACTAAAAGATTTCCAGCAGGAATATTTGACTAAGATCGTTGAAAAATACGACTTAGCGGATATGGGTAAAGCAGTGCGCTGCTTAATTGACTATGCAATCGAAAAAACTGACAGCGAAGACGAAATCTTCGAGGAAATGCGCTGCCATTCTTGCTCTTAGGGGTTGCTAGCGAAACCGCAAATTGCCGCGGTTTAATTGATCCAAGGACGTAATCCCCATTAACTTCATGTCGCGCTCGATTTCGGTGCGCAAGTTTGTGAGTGCGCGTTCTACACCGGCTTGGCCTGCGCCGGACAATGCATAAAGATAGAGGCGGCCACCCGAGCAGGCTTTAGCGCCCAGTGATAGCGCCTTTAAGATGTGCGTGCCTCGCTGTATGCCGCCCTCGCAGATGACGTCAATTTTGTCGCCGACAGCGTCCACGATTTCCGCCAACTGATCAAAAGGCGTACGCGAACCATCGAGTTGTCGGCCGCCGTGATTGGAAACCATAATGCCGGTGCAACCAATGTCGACTGCACGCCGCGCGTCGTCCACGCTCATCACGCCTTTCAGTGCAAAATGTCCACCCCAGGCAGCACACAGGCGTTCGGCATCCTTCCAATTCATTGATTGATCGAGCATCGTTGAAAAGTAATCGCCAACGGATACTGCGAGCTTGGTACCTGCGCCAACATGCTGTGAAAGATGCGGCAAATCAAATTTTGGCTTGGTCAAAAAATTCCACGTCCAACCTGGGCGCATAGCGAAGCTGGCTAAGCTGCTTGGTGTTAGCCTTGGTGGTGATGTAAATCCAGTGCGCAAATCGCGCTCCCGATTGCCACCGGTAATCGTGTCAACCGTCAACGCCAATATGTTGAAGTTCGCAGCCTTAGCGCGTTCGAGCAGAGCATCGTTAAGTCCGCGATCCTTGTGAAAATAGAACTGAAACATTTTTGGAGAATCAGTAATCGCCTCAATTTCTTCGACGCTTACCGTCGCTAACGACGAGACCCCGAACATGGTGCCGACATTTTTTGCCGCGCGCGCTACCGCCCGTTCACCATCATGATGAAACAAGCGCTGTAGCGCAGTAGGCGCACAATAAATTGGCAACGCGAGCTTCTGCCCCATGACCTCAACGCTCATATCTACCGATTCAACGCCCGCCAGCACGTTGGGCACCAAATCCACTGCCTCATAGGCAGCGGTGTTTCGACGATACGTGACTTCGTCATCAGCAGCGCCATCAATATAATGAAAGATAGGCGACGGCAGACGTTGCTTTGCGAGTCGGCGAAAGTCTTGGAAATTATGACAGTGTTTGAGTTTCATCTTTTTTTAGTTTACCGAAGCAATTAGTTCGTCCGTTCGATCATCATGAGCCCGATAGGATGGCGCTTCAAAAACGCCGCGCTAATCAGACTAACCGAGCAGCTTATTTAATACTTTCCCACCAACGATGTCTGCCCCCCATGCAAAATCACCATCATTCAACATACTATTTGCCGCATCCAAGGTCGCGGCGATCGATCGATTCGCCAAAGCACTGCCTAGACTTATGCGATTTACCTTGAGCGCTTGGTACTTGCCTAATGGCATTTGCGGCATGAACGCGAAGAGCACGTTTATCGGTTTATTGACGGCTTCTTTCACCGTTTTAATTTGCGCCTCGTTAGCAAGGCCTGGGGCATACAAGACATCGGCACCGGCGGCCTCGTAAGCGAGTAAGCGACTAATCGCTTCGTCTAAATCGCCGGTTCTGCGTAATATCACCTCGGAACGGGCTGTCAGGGTAAACGGGAAATCGAATTTGTTTTTGGCTTCCACGCAGGCTTGTATCCTATCGGTTGCCTCTTCTTTGTCGTAAATTTCGTTTCGCGACCAATCTTCGATCGATAAACCAACCACGCCCGCTTCAGCTGCGCGCAAAAGATTTTCGGCCGCCCCTTCCGCCGTGTCAGCAAAACCGTGTTCGAAGTCCGCGTTTATCGGTGCAGAGGTTCTCGCGCACACCTCACTAAGGTGCCGGAGCTTCTCTTCCAACGTAATTTGACTATCTAATTTACCAATGCTCTGGGCGTATCCAGCGGAAGTTGAAGCCAAGGCTTTAAATCCCAAGTTTTCTAGTATAACGGCGGAACCAGTGTCCCAGAAGTTGGCCATCACAAAAGTACCCTCGTGATGAAGTGTCTGAAAAATATTCGCTTTTTCTGCTTGAGATAGCATGCAATTCTCCTACTTGGCCCGCCGAAACGCACTTGCCCGAAATTGATCAATTTGGCCGATATCTTCTTGTCGCTGCGGAAAACCCAATGTTTACTTTTCGGTTTACTCTACACAGTTCGTCCAGCAAAACAAAAAGGTATTTACGATTGACAGGGATCGTCGAGATATTTGTTAATAAACTAAGATTGGTAGGGACCAATAGCAATCAATAAATGAATGCGCGCAATTCCATAAAAAGGGTTTGGAGCCATGCTTCCTGACGGTGAAATCTTCAAACTAAATATCTACGCACCCGCAAAATAGAAAATGTACCCCACTATTGCGGCAGGCACCGCGCTGATGAGCGTTGCTTTAATGGCCGCTTCGGGCGCAAGGGCAATCGCTGGAAATAAGGCGTCGCCATCGTTACTAATCGCATTGGCTACTTGCACCGAAAGTGGCACAACGCCATTCACATAGAGCGTCGTAACGACTATTTGCGGTCCGCAGCCGGGTATAAAGCCAACTAAGATACTAATTAAGACTATTACCGCACCCCATTGATTAAACAGTGACTCAAGCTGGAGATTGGTAAAAAATAAGAACATTTCATACAGCAAAAATCCTGCGATCACCCAAATTGATACAAAACTCGTCTCTGCCGCGACGGATTCAAGCAAGGAATCGGATTCACTTTTACGTCGAAACCGAATCGACCAAGAGTCTAAAGGTTGCTTCAACCAAATCGAAATACAGATTAACGCGCCAAAAAATCCCATTGCCTCACCGACTGAGAATGCCCCCCAAGGCGCGAACCAGTCGCTAGTATCAATTTGTAGCGCCTCGAATATGCCAACGACGCTACCGGGAACGAGCATTAGAAAGAAGAGCGATATCATCGCAGTCGGAATTTTTTCAACTTCGATCGCATCGAGCTGGGTTGTATCTGTCGGCTTCAAATAGTCGTCACCGAAAATTATATTGACAATAAATCCAGAAACCACACCCGCACACAGACTAATACCATATACCTGCATCGCTACATGTGGTTGCTTGGCTAATAGTAAAAATGCCGCATCTCCCATTGTCGCAATTAATACCGCGACTAACGCGCCAAAGGACAAACGTCCGTTGACGAACTGTGTGACTACAATGATTGCTCCGCCACATCCCGGTAAAGCACCAAGCAGCGCAGATAGTGGGATTTGTAACGGAGATTTTTTAGAAATCGAAGCAGTAAGTTCGCGCTTGAAACAAAAATCAAGCGCATAAAAAACTGCTAACGTCAGCGCGACAAAAATTGTAACGCCCAAATAAGCGTCACTTAACGTTTTGATAACTAAATTAGAGAACTCAGGCCATACGCTGCCTAACAACGCTAAGAACAGCGCGGCGCCGGCGAGGATAAAAATACTGTTTGCGTTAGAAAACAGGTTGCGACGCGTAACCGGGCCAATAGATGCGCTATTTATCTTTTCGAGGATCCAATCAGTCATCGCCAATCGCTTCGAAGTCTTTTCAGCGATGTGCTATGTACTACTTCATCGCCTAAGGAAGCCGTTATCAAATACTTGTCAACCGTGTCGCGATGACAGACATCCACAAAACCGCAAACAAACCCCTATATAGCTTTATGCAACTCCCATTTCGTATTTGTCGCGCTGCATTCAAATTCCTGCGACAAACTGAATGATTTTTGCCGGCCGTATCAAACGCCAAACCGGCATTTCGCACCGGAATCGCGACGCCCTACCGCGTTAGCTTCGCGGGTGAGCTAAAGCCCGAAATTGTCGGCAAAATCTTAAGCTACCACGCGGTTAATTGAGGACCTCATCTGCTTGATCCTAGTACGCCTGGGTCCACCGTTTCACCAATCAGCCTTAATCAGGATTCTGCATCTAGTAATAAAACCGTAATGCTTCTCATTATCGTATAGAATTATAGCAAAATCAATTGTTTAAAGTGATGGGATCTAAGCCTGAGGCCATGATGAGTTAATTTTGAATGAGCTAAGCTCGCGCTTTTATTTTGAGTATTACTTACCAGGCTTGAAACCATTGCCTGACCGCGATTTTTAGCTTTTTAAGAAGACAG
>JBCCFA010000142.1:0-9417 GCA_039029975.1 Pseudomonadota bacterium | reverse complement strand
TTAATAATGATATTATTTCTCAAGGGAGATGGGCATGCGAGCATATGCGCGGAGTTTCGGTCTAGTAATGTTGATATCGACGGCACCCGTTCTGCAGGCGGGGGACGGCGACTTGGTATTCATCGATGTTTACGGGGGCTATGTTTGGCCCAGCAACGAAGATATCACTTATAACTCGGCGATTGGTGGGGCCCGCGGTCAGTTCGAGATGAATGACGTCGGCATTGAAGATGAGGCGGGATTCGGCGGAAGAGTCGGATTCTGGTTGCGCAGCCACCCATCATTCGGTCTGGCGATTGATACTACGCGATTTGGCGCGGACGTTGACACCCAAACTGTTAACGGAACCTTTAGTTCACCGGCCGTCGGAACAGGCACTTTACCGGTTCAAGCAGCCAGCGAACTTCGCGTAGACAACACTTTCGTCACCTTTGATTTACTTTATCGACGTCCCTGGGGTCCTTGGACACCCTACGTGACTGGTGGCGTGGGTATCGCGATCTCTAATATTGATGAAGATTTTTTCTCCCTGACTCGCTCCGAAAATACGGCGACTCCGGTGGCATTCAAAGGTGGTGCCGGCGTGAGCTATACCATGAGTGATTCAATGGAAGTATTTGGCGAGTATCGGTACATGCACGCGGCGCCCGAATATGACATCAAAGCCGGCGTAGATCCCGCGACCACTGGTACCCCAAACCAAGTTTTCGGTCCAACAACACTGGAAAAGGACATCAATATCCACGGTTTGTTTGGCGGTATCTCAATTCGGTTTTAGCGCCTTAAAGAGGAACGCCGGCCGCCCGGTTGTGGGCGAGCGAGTCACTCCCCCTGAGTGGCTACTCGGGTTGTACCTTGGTCAGCTATCTGAAGCGCTGACCGTCAACGCGCACCCTGCGCGGTTTCAAACTTACCCTGCCGGTAGATTTGGCACTAACACCCGTTGTCTCCGAGCTTCCTATTACGAAGCCCATTTGCCTAGTGAGCCAGCACTCCAACACGAGCCATGCGCCGTGCTCGCAGCAAAAATGCTTTTGTGGCTATCGTTAAAATGGTTCGAAATAGACGAGCGAATAGTTTAGGCTGGCATCAAATATTGAGCTACCTTAGGCGGGGACCTAGCAATTATGAGAAATGCCGAAATACGCCAGCTTGAATTTGTGGAAGTAGATATGACCTATTACGATGCAGGTGATGAGCCTGCTCGGGTCAGGATTTTCCCACCATCGAGCGGCCGAAAATTGGAGTCTCCTCCGCAGCGGCGCGTCAAGGTCAATGTATACGACTGTCGCCCGATGGCACAGGAACTCACACTGGATGTGGCTGGATTCGAGCTTCTGAATGCGCCGACACAGTTCGACGATTATTACGACGCCGCAGCGGTCAAAGATCAATACTATGGAGAAACGGCAGAATTACTCAAACAATCGCTTGGCGCTGAGGCGGTGTTCGTTTTTGATCACAATGTTCGCAACAAGCCGCGTGCCAAACTGCACCAGGCCGGGGTCTCTCTACCCACCGATGGCGCCCATAACGACTACACGCTTGATTCCGGTCCGCGGCGAATTCGCGAAGTACTGGAAGCGCAAAATGCGGATGATTTAATCGAAAAAAGGGCCGCCATCGTCAATGTTTGGCGGCCGATTCGGGGCCCCGTTCAAGATCATCCACTCGCGATTTGTGATGCGAGGACAACGGGCATCGAAGATTTTATCGATACTCAGATCGAACATTATTCGGACTCTAACTTCGAGCAGCCCAATCTAGCGGGCCAAATCTACTCGTTTCAGCATAACGCGCGCCATCGCTGGTTTTACGCATCTGATATGCAAGATGATGAAGTATTGTTTCTAAAGTGCTTTGATACTGCGACAGACGGTCGGGCGTGTTTTACGGGTCATACCGGTTTCATTAATCCGACATGTCCTGAAGAGTTTATCCCCCGCGAAAGCATTGAAGCGCGAACTGTGGTTGTTTTCCCCGAAGCGCGCTGAGACTGGCTCCGTTAGATCATAAAGTCTGACTAATTGTCAGATGGGCAAGGGAACTTCTGAACGAAAGCAACCGCAACCAACATATTTGCGGGCTCTTCCTCTCTATCGGGGTTATCGTCGAGATAGTCCTTAACAACGAGAGACAATTCAGGCCCGGAATAGTCTTTGGGGAAACATACAAAACCCTTATCGAGTAAGCCACCAAATGTAAGCGTCGACATGGTGTCGTGTACGCCGATAACGAATTGTGAACAACCAACTGCCATTGTGTTTTTGGCATTGCCATTCTCATCAATTCCTTCGCACATGTTGCGGAGTTCTTTGCCCGCCATGAAGGTGGCGCCCGTGTAAGCGTGGGCGGTGCCGACGCTTAATGACAAGCAAATCGCAATAAAGCCAAGCCAAACCCGTTTTGTCATGATCGTTTATCTCAAATTCTCAGTTTCTCTTCACGAACCTGGCACGTCTCGCTTTGTCCAGGACCTCACCTTATATTTCTTAGCAAAAACAGCGGCTTAATTATACCGCAAAATTTTTGTATTGCTGGTGTAAGGAATTCCGAACTTGCTCGACTAATGGGTAGTGAATCGTGATATTCCGGCCGCCGAACGGGCTGATGGCGAGTGAATATCACGCTAAAGGAGCGGACCGCGGTTTTATTTTTCAGTGCTGAGAGGGCATAGTGGTAAAAAAATTGTAGAGAGTGATTTTTTCGTTATGAGCAGCGAAATGAGTCCGGTGAGTTGGTTAGACGAACACGGTGATGCCCTGTACGCATTCGCAATGATGCGGCTACACAACGAGGCTGCAGCGGAAGATGTGGTCCAAGACACTTTAATTGCAGGCATTCAGGGACTGGGCAAATTCAAGCAAGGCGCAAGCGTCAGGACCTGGCTAATTTCGATTATGAAAAACAAGATTATCGATCAGTTAAGAAAATCGCATCGCGAGTCGCCGTTAGATGAAAACGCGCTCGATGCTGATTCTTTCGAGCAACAGTTTGCGGAAGACGGGCATTGGAAAAAGGCACCCAAAGAATGGTCAGAACCTCTTACTCAGTTGGAAGCGGGAGAGGCTAAATCGCAGCTAATGCAATGTATCAGTGGGCTTCCAGAAAAATTACGGACGCTGTTGGTGTTAAAAGAAATCGACGGCCATGAAACGAAAGATTTGATTAATATGCTAAATATTAGTAGCGCAAATAACTTATGGGTCATGTTGTCGCGCGCGAGGGACAAGTTGCGCCTGTGCATGGACGAGCATATCGCTTAGGAGTCAGAAATGTTCAGTTGTAAACAAGTCGCCGAGTTGACCGCTGCGGGAGAAGATCGTCCGCTTAGCATCATTGAGCGAATTTCTTTGTGGATTCATCGATCAATTTGTCCTCCTTGCAGGAATTACCAAGGGCAGATGCGCGTCGTTCAAACGGAACTCTCCACTGTCGCGGAGGAAGAGGCGCAGACCGGCGAACAGCTCGACACTAGCGCGCGCCAACGCATCCTAGAAGAAATTCAAAGACGTGCTCAGGATTAAGCATAAGAGCGGGTCATTTATTATCGGTAGAATCATCCACAAAATCGTTTTTATAATCGCTGCGGGATATCTCTCAGCGTTCCCACAGGCACAGGCGAACACCGATTCCCTGGCCAAATTGCAGGAACTTAGATCAACGCCGATCTCTCGATTTGAATGGGGGTTGGAGAAGTATCGCCGGGGTTTAATCGAACATTTCCGGCTTGACCCAGTCAGTTTGCAGCCAAGCAAGCCACTTTTTTTTATCAATGTGATTTTTAGCGAAAAGGAAGCGGAAATTTTAGTTGAAATTGGCCGCACTTTCGGCTCCTCTGAGGAAAGTCGCGCGAAAAAATTTTGTGAAGATTATTTAGTTCGGGCACGCAGTATGTTGGCCGTAGATCGACTCGGAAAACCTGTATCTAAAGGCGTCAGTACCCTTGCAGCGGATTATTTTTTTAATTCGACTAATGGTGAAACAGTTGATCTTGATGTGGCAAAGGCCTTGGACGATTTAGTCGTACTTCGAGGTTTGGTCGTTGCCCCAGCCAACGGGATATACGCGGTATGCGATGCGTCGCTTACGAATATGCCAATCAAACATCTCGATTCTCCGTAGACTGCTCGCTTCGTTATCTGTTAATCAGGCCGGTTTTCCAGCAACCAATCTTCAAGGTTAACTTGTTCAATAAACGGGGCGCGAAGTAGCGCTGCATTCTTGGCAACAAGATTCCGAAGCCACGCGCGATTGCGGGTTATCCTAGAGACCGCCCGCATGCCCATACCGGAAAAAGATTTTTTTCCGAGCTGCGACGACACATCGATGCTTAGCCGATTAAGCGTGGCGGGAATGATGTTGGGCGCAGGACCTACGTGCACGATTCTTTCGACACCCATTTGCAGAATTTTCTCGATTACCGACCACAGCTGTTGAGGCTGGTCGATCCAATCAATCAAAATTTCTCGCGCGTTCACTTCCGTGTAACTGATATCTCCAGTCACGCAGGAAACAATAGGCGGTGAGGGGCGGGTGAAGCCGCCGGGCAAGGTTTCAAGCGCGACGGCGCCGCGATTCGACATATTCTTCTGTCGTACAATGGCGGTATGAAGCGGCGGCCATTGGTGGTCATTCTTTTTTAGGTGCACTCGATGCGGTGGAATGTTCTTTATTGAGTTTTTGAAGTGATCGATCGTATCGCCTTGCCCGAGCAGCAATACTGTATTAGGCGCAAGGTAGCTTGATATACCTATGGTGCCATTGCCTTCGTTCGTTATTTCAATGCAGTGTTTCTGTACAGCATCGTAATCGAGTTCTCGTCCGCGACAAAAAACAACGCCCATTTCAACATCCAATGCGAGCTCGGCCGCGTCGCGAGCTAACGGTAAAATGAGCTTCAAGACGGATTCGATCTCGAACATGCCTGATGCCACAACGGCGACCAATTCACCTAAGCTGTAGCCAAAAGCCACTTGGCTCTCGGATATTTCGATGCCGTGAAATTCTCGCAATAGATCGAGTTGCGCGAGCGATGCCGCCATGATCAGCGCAATCGCTTCGCCGTAAGTCCCGAGATCTGGCTCCTGGTCATGCTCCACCCGCTCCACTAAATCAATGCGACGCTTTAGCGCATCGGCAGCAAGTTCCGAGGCGTAATCTAGATGTTTGCGGACCTGGGGGCCGTAAACGGGATCCGAGAGGAGTTCCTTAGTACGACCTAAATTTTCGACGTTGTAACCGCGGAAGGAAAAAGCCGTCTGCGAAAGTTTGGTTTCAAGGTCCAAGGGTTCGGTATCAGTCATCGCGGGTTGGTTCATAGATTGCTGCCTGCTACCAATAATTCTAGTCTCTTATTTGGCGATATTTGGGCCTCTTGCCCATAAAAATTTTATTAATCACAAGTCATCTAGCCCGCTATACCGATTCGAAATATCTGGAAAATTCCCAATCGGAAACGTTTTTCGATTGAATTTCGCCAACATGTTGTTGAAATAAAATGTTTTCGGCACGACGAGTATGGGTGTAGAAGCGAATGAAATCGGCGTCTAAATATTCCGCGGCAATATCGCTACGTGAAAATCGATCGATTGCTGCCTCAAAAGAACCGCCAAGCGACTGGATTTTCGTATCAGCATAAGCATCTCCGCTCACTGGCTCCGGCGGGACAAGCCCTTTGTCAACGCCATGGAGAAAACCCACTAACATTGCTGCGGCTAATAAATAGGGATTTGCGTCCGCGCCGCCAGCGCGCTGTTCAAGACGGGCACTTTGCGAGCGGTCGACGACCGCTCGCAAAACGGTTGATTTATTATCGATTCCCCAGGCCAGTTGGCTGCCGGTCCAGAGATAGGGTTCGTACCTTCTAAAGCTATTCGGCGTAGGTGCATACATTAAAACTAATTCGGGCAGACTGTCGATAATGCCTGCAGTTGCCTGGCGCAAGGTATTGCTGACTTTGCCGTTATCGAAAAATAAATTTTTATCGTCGCGCCAGACCGATAAATTGATGTGGTTACCGTTCGAAAATGCGTCGTTAGAGATACGCGCCATAAAGCTTGCTACCAAGTCATTAGCGGCGGCGAGTTCTTTTACTGCGTATTTTAATAAGAAGGCGTCGTCAGCGGCTTTACTCGGCAAGTTTGGCCCCAAAGTGATTTCGAGTTGCCCAGGGGCTGCTTCGCTATGCCACGACTCAATGTTTAGCTTAAAGTCTCTCAGGCCTTCGATTAATGCATGGATAAATTCGTAGTGTCGACCAAGAGTCGTCAACAAATAGGCTTCTAAGCGTGGCCATAGCGGCGCATATGTCGCTCCGCTATTGGATTGTTGATTTATTGGTCGGCGAAAAAGATTCATTTCCATTTCATAGCCGATACGCACCGTGTAGCCCTTTGCTTCGACTTGTTCAACCAGTTTGCTCAGCATGCGTCGTGGGAAGAAATCGAAAGAATACGATTGATCGACTGGTTCAAAATCGCAAAGAGCCAAAGCAGTCCGGTGTTGCCAAGGGACTTGTCGGACGCTGTTCGTATCTATTTTTCCAACGCAATCAGCATAGCCGTTGTGCCACCCAGGCCACCACCGTGTGTCGTCGGGCGGTGGCTCAATGGGGTAATTACCATAGTCGAGCAAGGCTAGTAGTGTTGACAGGTGAATTGGTGAATCAGGCGATTTGAGAAGGGCGTCAGCAGTGAGTTGTTTACCGCGGGCATAGCCGTGCAGATCCGGGCTAGCTAAGCTGATCGTGCGAATTTTGTGCTTGGCAATGAAGTCAGCTAATTCCGTTGCTTGGCATGCGGGAATCGCGTGGGTCATCGTGTGCCCTATAGAAGAGGTTGAAAAGGTGCTCTAACGGCGCGTGATTCTAATGCCTAGCTGGTGCCACTGAAAGCGTCTCGGGAGTGCTGCGCGGTGAATAAGCGCCGTTAGACGAAATTTAATGTCCGGAAGTTAGACCTTAGACTGAAGGCCGACGACTGGTCGTGATGCTGCAGGACGCCTGGCTTCAGGCGTCAAAACGCGCGCAGTCGTCATTATTATTGTCTTGTCGGCTGGCGTAAGTCCTGACGGTCATGCTCGAAAGGTTTGGGTGGTGTAAAAGTAGGGTTTGCTTCCTCCATCACAGTCGTTTCTTGTTCCCCAACAGTGACGCAGTCTATCGAACCAAAGTCGCCGAATTCATAGCGGTCATAGATTTGCTTTGCCCCTGCCATGGGGTAAGCCATCACCACTTGATAACCCGCTCGCCGCGCGTCCGCCAGCGCACGGAAGAGCAACGCTGAGCCGACGTTTTTCCGTCGGTAAGCGTGGAGCACACTCAGCGCTTCAATCAGGACTACTTGGTCCGTCCATAAGGCGCAAAGCGCGCCGGCAGTGACACCATCAATGTCGCAGGCGTAAATTCGCCACGGATCGGTTTTGCTAAATCCGCACGCCAACATCATATCTAGCCAGGCTTCAGCAAAATCGCTGGAAAAATCTCCAGTCTGGGTAATGACCTGGCAGCAATCGTTTAGCTGCTGGGCATTTTCAATTGCAGAAACATAATCGCAAACATCGGATTGCATTTCGCACCAAGCATGCTTTTGATTGTTAGCGACGTTGGTCGCCATAATCGACACGCTTGCGAAGCTTTCGTAACCACGCCCAACGAGATGCTCTGTGATTTCCGATTCATAGGTTTGTGCGTTCAAAAACCAACGAGAAGCTTGCGTCTCAGCGCCAAGAATGGCCAAGCAGCGGTCTACATCGGATTCGAGTTTGGAGCGGCGCAATCGCGTACTCAAGACGTTATAAAATGCTCGGTGGGCAACACTAGAGCGGGTGCGTGTCATCAGCTCGTCGTCGACCATTTCCAGGCCTGACCAGTGAAGGCGTTCACTCCAAATGGCTATCCCAAGCTGTTGGCCAAGCCAAGCTGCTTGAGGGCTAAATTCTTGAAAAGTTAAGGGTTGGTTTCTGGGCGTCATAATGGTACCAGCGGGTAATAATTCGCGCTTTCCCTGTCGTTTCCTTGACGTCCCTGATATTTGTCGATTTAATGCGTTTTTGTATGATTTAAAGCAAGGAATGGGCCAACGCCGAAAGCGCCAAAATCCCGACGAATAGTCTGAAATTTCAGAATCCTAGGAATTCTGCCTCTGATATTTCAGACGATTGCTTAAACTGGAGAGCTTTTCTTTGAAACTGCAAGACGGCTCCGGACCGTTATCAGCGTCTGAGACGCGATTGCGTCAGGAGCGCGATCTCTACTGGCGTTTGCTCAATTTGGGTAACGAAGAAACCTTAGACGCATTCCTTCAGGAGTCGTTGAATTTGGTCACCGAGCTATCGGGTGCCAAACAAGGTTATATCGAGCTGCGCGGCCAAGAATCTCTTGAGGGCCAACGGTGGCGTATCTGGCACGGATTATCTGAGGCCGAACTCAACAACATTGAAAGCCGAATTTCTACTGGGATCATGGCCGAAGCGCTGTCGAGTGGGCAAACTGTGGTGACGCCGGCCGCTTTTATGGATCCCAGATTTAAGGAGCGCGGTAGCGTACGGATGGGCAATATCGGCGCCGTGCTGTGCGCGCCCATTGGCGGAAACGCTCGACTTGGCGCTCTGTACCTTCACGCAGAAGCGGAAGAAGGCGGACACGCGTTTTCGGGTGAAGATCGCAAGCGAATTGAATTGTTTGCCAAGCATGCTGCGCCCTTCGCGGAACGTTTAATCGAACAAAAAATTTACGACAGCGCGAACGATGCGACCTCCGAGCATCGTGAAAAATTAGATGCGGATGGTTTCATCGGCAAAAGCCCCGCGATCGCCGAGGTCCTGAAGCAAATCACGCTAGTCGCGCCCTTGGATGTAAGCGTGTTACTGACCGGACCAACGGGGACCGGTAAATCGGTTGTGGCCAAACTTATTCACGAAAACGGCAACAGGAAGCGCGGGCCGTTCGTAGAGCTAAACTGCGCTAATTTGCCCGCGGAATTGATTGAAAATGAGCTCTTCGGTGCCATGCCTGGCGCGCATTCGACCGCTCATCGACAGATTGCGGGGAAAATAGAAGCGGCGAATGGCGGTACACTTTTTCTCGATGAAATCGCCGAGCTTTCCATGGACTCGCAAGCCAAACTATTGCAGCTATTGCAGACAAAACACTATTTCCCGCTCGGAACAAATAAACCGGTTCCGGCGGATATTAGGCTGATTTCTGCGACCAACGTTGCGCTTGAAATCGCGATGAAAGAAGGGCGATTTCGAGAAGATCTATTTTATCGTTTGCAGGTCCTTCCGATTGAATTGCCCGCCTTATCCAGGCGCAAAGAAGATCTGCCGTTGTTAGCGTCAGCGTTTGTTGAACGAGCATGCGAACAACACGGGATCAAACCTTTGGAAATTTCGAGAGGTGCCTTAACGGCGATT
>JBCCFA010000141.1:0-9492 GCA_039029975.1 Pseudomonadota bacterium | reverse complement strand
CGAACATCAGAAAAACTCTTAGGCTCTACCACCAATAAACGCGAATCTCGCCGCTCCGCAAGTGGTTCAGAAGCAATGAGCTCGTCGGGAAGGTCGAAATAGAAATCAGACTTTTGCACAAGCGAAATTTTATCAGACTAGTGCTTTTCATTTGTTGGCACGGTGATATCGGACGTGCCGCAGCTAGTTTTTCGCGGCTTGGTTCACTATACTTGCCAGCCACGCCAACGTGCCGGGGTGGCGGAACTGGTAGACGCGCCGGATTCAAAATCCGGTGGGGGTGACCTCGTGAGAGTTCGAGTCTCTCTCCCGGCACCAACTTCAATACCAAAAACGAATTCCTATAATTGCGGACATATCGCTGGTCGAGTGACCATCAGCTCGCTGTAATTTTCTAGTCTCACCGAACGTGCTCGACCAACTGACACCTACATAAGGCGCGAGTTGGCGGCTGATCTCATATCGCAAACGAAGGCCAGCCTCGGCAGAAGATAAGCCCAAACCTAGGTCGATCTCGGTGTCGTCAGAAAAACCCGCATTCAACTCAATCCGTGGCTGCAAAATGCAGCGCTGCGTCAATCGAAATTCGTATTCCGCCTCTAAGCGGGCGGACACTCTTCCGCTGTCGCTTAAGAAAATTGCGCTGTCTAGTTCGAACCAATAAGGCGCCAAGCCCTGAAAACCGACAACCGCGTAAGTTCGCGAAGGGTTTGGTTTGATGTCGTAACGAAATCCAAGCTGAAAATCCCAAAAGGGCCTAACAGCGCGACTCAAGAGCGCTTGAAATTCGGCGTGCTCAAAATCAGTTGTTTCGTTCGAAAACTCGCCCTCTGTTTTAATCCACAGTTTGTGTTCGTCAGTTCCCCGCCAACCCTGCGCTTCCCAAACAAGCTCGTTATCACCATCGCGAGCGAGGAACTCAAAGCGTTCAGCAAAAAAAAGCGACACGATTTGACCACCGTGTTCTGATTTCAGTTTCGCGCGGGCTTCCGTCATCTCCAGCGACTCTTTGTCACTATTGTCCGTTTGCTGCGCAACGGCGGGGGAAAATAAAGCTGCGCCCAAGATTACGGTCGCGGCGCGAACAACGTTCATGTCGGGCTATTTTCGACAACGGAAACCACCCGCATCATGCCCGCGTGCATGTGATAAAGCAGATGACAGTGAAATGCCCAATCGCCGATAGCTTCCGCCGTGATATCCACAGAAAGCTTTTCGCCAGGTTTAACGACGATAGTATGTTTGCGGGGCTTAAAATCATGGTCCCCGGTTACCACTTCAAAAAACATGCCGTGTAAGTGAATTGGATGCGGCATCATTGTGTCGTTGACTAGTGTTAATCGTAGGCGCTCGTCTTTGTGAAAGATAATTGGCTCGTCGACTTCAGAGAATTTGAGCCCGTCGAACGACCACATGTATCGTTCCATATTGCTGGTCAGATGAAGTTCTATCTGCCGCTCCGGAAAACGTGTGTCGGGATTTCGCTCGAGACTTCTAAGCTCAGCGTAAACCAAAACTCGGTGAGCAACGTCTTCCAGACCATTTGGACGTTCCGCAAGTCGATTAGTCGGATTCATTGCGCGACCAACAACACCGGGGCCTAGTGAATGATGATGGGCCTGCGGCGCACTGTCGTCTTCCCTTCCATGCCCCTCATGAGCGTGGTGCGAATGATGTCTCTGCATTTCTCCTTGATGTTTCGGCATAACATGTTCGTCGTGATCCATCGCCATGTCTTTCATTGTTAGCGTCGGTCTCGGTCGGCGTGCGGGAACGTCTGCCGATAAACCTGGTCTGGGAGATAAAGTGCCTCGCGCGTAACCGCTTCGGTCATTGCTTTCAGCCATAATCGTATAAGCTTGTGTTGCTTCAGGCTTAACAATCACATCAAAAGTTTCTGCAACGCCAATCTGAAACTCATCCGTTTCTACCGGTGCCACATTTAATCCATCTGATTGCACCACGGTAAGAGCAAGCCCGGGGATTCGAACATTGAAAATGCTCATGGCCGCGGCATTAATAAATCGCAGTCTGATACGTTCACCAACGCGAAACAAACCGGTCCAATTGTCGTTTGGCCCATGTCCGTTCACCAGGTATGTGTAAGTTGCCCCGGTTACGTCCGCGATATCCGTGGGATTCATGCGCATAGCGCCCCACATCAGCCGATCTGACATAGTGGCACTCAAGCCGCGCTTTTTCACATCGGCAAAAAAGTCCGTCAAGGTGCGCTGTTGATAGTTGTAGGGGTCTCCCATCTTCTTTAGTTTCGCGAACACGTGATGCGGATTTTCGAATGTCCAATCTGACAAAACGATGATGTATTCGCGATCAAAAATTACGGGGTCAGGTTTTTTAGGTTCAATAATTATCGGACCGTAATGACCGCTTTGTTCTTGCAGCCCAGAGTGACTGTGATACCAGTAGGTGCCTGACTGAATGATTGGGAACCGATACGTGAATGTTTCGCCGGGTTTAATACCCGGAAAAGTTAAGCCTGGCACCCCGTCCATAGAATAAGGCAGCAAGATGCCGTGCCAGTGAATCGAGGTATCGACTGGCAGCTGATTTGTCACATTTATTGTAACTTCGTCCCCTTCTCGCCAGCGCAATAGTGGTGCGGGGAGTTGACCATTAACGACAATCGCAGATCCCAGTTTGCCATCGATACCAATTTTCGCAGGCGCCACCGCTAGGTTGAATGTAGTGCCAGTCAGCGCTGGCAAACCATTCGTCGCCTCGTGCTCCGCACTTTTCGCCCATCCCGGTAGCAACGCATCACAAGTAATAATCCCACTCACTGTTGCGGCGTCGCCGATGAACCGGCGTCTATTTTGATTGCGATAAATATTTTTACGCATGATTGCTATACTATATACTGGTATAGGGTATAGCAATCATTTTAAAAAGATGGAAAAACAATCGACTATTAAGCGACTTAATCGGATTGAGGGTCAGGTCCGCGGCATCGTCAAAATGCTCGAAGAAGAACGATATTGCATAGAAATATTGCAGCAGATGCAGGCTATAAAATCCGCGTTCTCCAAAGTAGAAAACGCTATCTTGAAAGACCACGCAGCTACCTGTGTAGCGGCAGCAATCGCGTCAAAGAACGAAACCGAGCAGCTCGCTAAATTCAACGAATTAGTAGATTTGTTCGGCAAAGTAAAACGATGACGCAGCTTAAAAAGCTGAATAAATAAATCCAAAATTTCGAACGTTAGGGCTGCACCACGCCATGCGGAATAACCTCGAATCTGACAACCCTGGCAACCGCGGTACTCATTGACTAGCTTTCAAATTAATTTTCCCTAGAAAACTTGCTGAATCATGTTTTCTACCCGACGCGACCAAACGCCGCATTCGGGTACCTTGTCTATCAACCGTAGCTTTGCCCAGACCGACAGTTCGCGTCCCTCAATCGTCGCAGACACCATTTCATTTAAAGGCTGGCAATTTTCCACCATGGCTTTTTCCGCACGAATAAGTTCTGGTGGTAATTCAAGCTCGGGATCGTCGCTAAGGCTCGACGCGAGAATTAGCTCGTTGACTACCCCATTGTGATGGCGAAACGTTTGTTCCACATAGGTAGCAAAATCTTCCTTACTCAAATTGACTACTTGCCCGTTTTCATCACGCGTATTTATCCCGCACCCAGCGCTGAGCATCGCTATTAGGGCCAGGACGCCAGGGTATTTAAGGGCCAATAATCGAGGCTGAGTTAGCCGAGTCATCCGTGCTTACCTCTTTGTCGCCAACGCGCCACATTTTAGCTACCAACAAGGTTTGAAACGATTGAGTCTATCGAAGCGCGTTCCCCACGTATGGCTTGGGCAAGATGATATTGCCCTTTAGCCCTAACTAATTGATGCTCGCTAGCGCTTGCGTATTTCGTCTTATCCCAGGCGAAATAACTCTCGTTTAGGGCATCGGCGCAAAATCGGCTAGCCAGTTCCAGAGAAATCGATTCTGTCGCTAAACTAACTTGCCTTAGCTGGTCAAGAATACCTGGGTCGGCAATCGCTTCCACATATCCGCGCAGACCCTCCTCAAATAAATTTAGATCGAAAACCGTGTCGACAGTATCTTCGCCCCGCGGGTTACACCAAGATCGAAACGCATCGCCCAACTCGTCAATCAAATGCCCTCGACCAATTGTATCTAGGTCAATCAATGCAATCGCATTGTCGTCTTCGTCAAACAAGAAGTTGGAGATCTTGGGATCGCCGTGAATGGGCATTAAAGGGAAATCCACCATGCTAGGTAAGCCACCTAACTCACCCAGGATGGCCTCTGCGACCGTGGCGACCTGGCCGAAGTTTTCGTGGTCGCGCTGGTCTTGCAGCGCAGCTTCAAGTGCATCTTGGTGTTTACGCAGATTGTGAACCGTTGAAATCGGCAGTTCGTCTTGGCCGCTGAAGGTAGACATCTCTTGATGAAACCTAGCTAGCACTCGACCCGCACCGGCAGCTTGCTGTGAATTACTTAACGATAGGTTTGTTTCGCCTTCTACATAACTGAGTGCTCGCCAGCAGTGATTATGAGCATCCATAACTTGTAAGCTATCGGAACGCGTGCGCAATAGCGTCGTCGTACACATTCCTTGCTGTTGCAAAAATTCGGTTACGCGCTCAATCTTTTGGTTAACCGCAGGAGAAAACATGTCGTTCAAACGTTGCAGGACCAACCGTTGACCATGATTAACGACCAGCCACGACGCGTTAATCAATCCGCTGTTGATTTGTTTGATCTGAACGTCGCCAAGCAGATTATAGGCCGCCAGCACTAACTCTGGGATGCGTGTTTCTTTCGCTTCAAGCATGAGCTTGCTTAATTAGTGAAAATTATTTCAATATAGGTTGCAATTTTTTATGTATCTTACCGCGCACAGGTTAGGCTAACACACCTAATAGTTATGCAAATATGGTCACCCTTTTTAATCCAACTACTGCTCTTATTGAGTGCGGCAAGCCTGACTGGCTGCGCGGGTCTATTTGCGGTTGCGCCCCATCATGCGCTACCCAGTGGCAACAAAGATTGCCTGTCCTTATTTTCAGAGAGTGACGCCTATATCCGTTCAGCTAGAACGGGAGACGCGCAATATGCTCGAATTGAAGGCTACCCATTTCTGCGCATTAATCGCTTTTACGAAGCACTACGTTCGAATTTAAAGAATTATCAACAAAAGCAGGCTTGGGTTTCCAGTCTGGGCACGCTCGACAAAACGGCTCGTGATATAGAAATCAAAAACGCGGCGCGCGCTGACGCAAACGCGCTTACTGCAATCAATCGGCTAGACCAATGTCGACAGAAACTGATTACCGAGCTATTCAAAAACGATGCGAGCTACCAAACTTTAGTTGAGCGCGCCGTTGTGCCCGATAACTATCAGCTTACCCAACGAATCCTAGGCTTTTATTTCGCTACCCAATGGCCGGTGCGAATGGGCGTCGCTAAACTGCATATGCAACATTCGCCTTCGCAGACACCGGTTAAAGATAGCGCGATCGTTTCCTACAAGGTCGAGAGTACCGAAGATTATCAACATCTAAATTTCGAGCTAACGCGAGATTTTCTTGGAATTCCATTATTAAACGATGAGGTCGTTGAAGCACTCTTTGAGCGCTACGCACCGGTTTGGTCGGTCGCCACTCGTAGTGAGGCCGACCGCATAGGGCAGGTGAAAATCAAAGACGACCGAGTCGAAGTGTCTAGCAATCGCCCCAGCGTGTATCGACACATTTCTCACGCTTTGTTCGGGCAAGTGCCGCTTGTGCAATTGAACTACACAATTTGGTTCCCCCGGGTCCCAGCCGCCAATGCAATGGATATTTATGCCGGCGAAATCGATGGCCTCACTTTTCGAGTAAATCTGGATGAAAATCTGCAACCACTGTTAGCGGATCTTATGCATAACTGCGGCTGCTATTACATGGCCTTTCCAAGCGCTCAACTAAGGAAAAAACCACCCCATAACGAGCAGATTGAAGCACTCTGGGTGCCATTCAATTTACCCAATCTCACACCGGGAAAACGATATTCGATAACACTGGATAGTGGAAGGCATTTTGTGAACGCCTTCAGTGTGGCCGACCTGCCGGAGAATGCGCTTGACTTAAAAGTCGAACATTACGATTCGCTCCGGCAGTTGCCTATCCAGGATGGGGGAACTCAGAGCGCTTTCTCGCCGCGGGGTTTAATTGAAAACTCAGAGCGCCTTGAAAGATTCGTCTTGTTCCCCATGGGCGTCTTATCCGCAGGCGCCATGCGCCAGGTCGGTACCCACGCAATCGCATTTGTGGGCAGGCGTCACTTCGATGACCCTGGCTTAATTGAGAAAAACTTTGTTCGAACGAGGGACTAGAGGGACTATTGTTCTTCGTAGCGTCCGCCTCGCCGCTCAAGTTGAATTAACTGGCGTAAGCCCATGATACCTTCCCTGGGGGCTCTCACCACGGGACGGCTATCGGCGGGCAAGTCCAAAGAGACTTCCGAATCACTGATTTCGGCAGCCGCTAATGCTTCGGCTTGCTCCCTCAAACTTTTGCGTAACATCAAATGCTGGTATTGAATCGAATTCGGATCGTAACTTCGACGAATATCGCCGTTTGCATCAAAGCCATGCTGAGGAATGGTACTCACCTGCTTGCGACCCTGGCCGTCGGTCCAAACGTGCATATCCCCAGCGTTGACGAGTACCGGCCAAAGCAGACAAGCGGCGATGAATATTAAACCAGAGAATCTTAACCTGGTGCGGTCGAGCGCATGCAATCTAATTATTGGCATAAAGATTTTTCAAACTCTCAAGATATTTTCTTTGGCGCCAAGCCGATTTTTTTCAGCTCATCGCCGCGCGTCGAGTCGCAAACGGCGCTCAGTTCGCCGCCCGAAGACAAAAATCTGTTCGCCACTTCGAGAACGTCATTAAACTCGATACCCAGCACGCGCTCGCGCAGGGCACGTCTAAATGCATAGCCAACACCGTCCAGTTCGTCATAGAACGTGCTGAGCGCCGCCCCCGCCGGTGTTTTGGGCTTATCCAGCTGGCGAATCACACCGAGTATAGACTCCTGCAGCCGATCCGGCGCGTCGTTATCTGCCAACCAGTGCACCGAACGATCAAAATCATTAAACGTTTCCACCAGTCGCGGATCTCGGTAAGAAAAAAACCGAAACGTGCTGCTTTCGGCGTCATATTGGGCACCAGAACCGTAGGCACCGCCGGTTTCTCTGATCGCGGGATGCAAAAATCCATCTTGGAGGTATTTGCTAAGAACCAATAACGCCGCCATTGCATCGTCCCCCGGCGGTACAACGGGGTATGCCTTCGCACAGAAATTCACTTGACTAGTCGTTAACCACGCATGGGTTTGCTTCGCCTTTAGCGGTGTATCGATCTCATTGAACGAGTCTGACTCAAGGGCGCCCGGAGCACTCGCGCTAAATTCGGTATCGCGGGCCGAACGTCGAATATCGTTCAACGTGGCCTGTTCTCCGACACAAAGGACCTGACATGGGCCGTTAATAAGTTTTTGCCGAATGTCATTGAAGATTCCCAGTAAATTTTCTGCGCCGTTTACGACATTCAACTCATTTTCAAACTGCTGAGTGCGAAGAATATTGGCTGGACCTTGCCAGTAGTCGTCTAGGCTTGCGCTGGGCGTCAAACAAGTTGCCGCCCCTAGCATTGCCAGCTCGTGGCCCCGGTCAACTATCGATGCTTCGGCGTCTGCTCTCTCTTGCACGATAAGTTCTAGAGCGCGCCGCGTTTCATCGAAGCGTGCGTTGGATAATATTTGCGACAACTCATTTAGCGTTTCGCCAGAGTGCTTCACCAAACATTTTGCCGAAAGCACTAATCTGCCAGCAATCTGATCGATATGTTGAACATGGTTACGCGCACTCGCGTAAGCACTAAATGAGCCTAACTTTGCGCGCCGCTGCTGGACCGCTGTGTAGTCCAATCCGCCGGCGCCGAATTCAAGTAAGAACTCCGTAAAGTACGGTAGCAATTGAATCTCCGACGCCGATAGTCCAGCCAGATCGTAAACAACATTGCTATAGAACAAGCCATTAGTCGGTTGCGCAAAGTAATTGAACTGCGTGCCTGCTATCACTTCTTGCTCGCGATCTAGCTTTTCGGTCGAAGTCGGCACGTCTGCAAGCGTTACTTTCGGCAGTATATTGGCATCTTCAACGCTCGCCTGGCGTTCGTCTAACTGACGAATTCGTTCTCGCAAAACCTCTTTAGCGTCGCTTGAAAGTTCACTATGCAGGTGACGTAATTTTCGTCTTTCACTTTCGGCATCGGCCGCAGCTTTGTTCACATCAGGCCACATCGTGATAGTGGTTTGATGCGGGTTTTCCAAAAGGTACTGCTTGATTAAGGTGGGAACAAAACTCGGTTCCTTGGCTCGCTCGCGGAGCGCCTCGATTTCGGCATCTAATGCCAATAAGGTTTTCGGATCTTTGTTGTAGACAAATGCAGGCAGCATTCGGCTCATCAACTGTAAACCTAGCGGATAACTGTTTCCGCCGATATCCCGCTGGCTCATTTCGAGATTGTCCAAAATCCCTTCCACCACGGCGTGCTCAACACCGCTCTCAATAAGCTCTTCTAGCGTAGAGGAAATTTGCGTCTCGATTTCGCGCACATTCTGCTCGTCTGTGCCTTCTACCCCAACGGCCAAGACAAGTTGTTTCGCTGAATCATCCAAGCCGCAGAGTTCAGATGGCGCGTCGGCGAGTTCTGTGGTCTCCAACAGGTAGCGCAACGGCGAGGCGCTATTATCCAGCAGCACGGCCGACAACAGTTGTGCTTGAAGGAAGTCTTTTGGTGAGGCGGTTTCGCCCAAAACCCATGCCCAAAGCGCGTGCGTTTTGCGTTGAGTATCGAGTTCGGCGCCAACTTCGTAGGGCACGTTTAGTCTTGCAGGTTGCTCAAATGGCGCTTGGCTTGGCAAATGAGATATAACCTCTGCCGCGTCGAAGCGCGCCAGTACCCTATCGCTAATCAATTGTTGATGCTCGTCGGCAGAAAAACATCCATAAGTCATGAATACCGCCTGCGAAGGATGATAATGCCGACTGTGAAAGGCTTTTAAATTTTCGTAATGCAAATCAGTGATCGCGAGCGGATCGCCGCCGCTGTTATGAGCGTAAATCGTATCGGGGAACAAACTTGTTGACAGGTGTTGCCACAGTTGTGCCACTGGAGAACTCATAGCGCCTTTCATTTCGTTATAAACGACACCTTTGTAAATTAGCCCCGTTTCGTCTTCATTGAAATCCAAGCGCCAACCTTCTTGATCGAAATCTAAGGGATCAAGGATCGGAAAAAATACGGCATCCAAATAAACAGAGAGTAAATTATCGAAATCTTTTCTGTTTTGGGTTGCGAACGGATAGGCGGTGCAATCGCTGCTGGTGAAAGCGTTCATGAATGTATTCAAAGATCGTCGCAGCATCATAAAAAAAGGATCTCGCACCGGG
>JBCCFA010000140.1:0-9532 GCA_039029975.1 Pseudomonadota bacterium | reverse complement strand
GAAAATACAAAATGATTTTTGCAGAGGAGTGTTTTTCAGTTGAAGCGGCACGCAATTTCCGTGCTGTTTTGTGTAAAACCACTCCACCACAGGCATTTACAGTTGCTATTGGTCATTGCGCCGCGACATCCAGAGAGGTTTTCGTCAGTAGCCGATTTATTGCGTAAGCATTCGGTTGTTTTTGCGAGTTATCAACGTGGTGAAAGGGTTGCAGACACAACTCAAGTTTATCTTCTGGATGCGATGGGCGAGTTAGTGAATTTTTATGCGGCTTCTGATGTCGCGTTTGTCGGCGGTTCGTTAAAGCCTTTCGGTGGTCAAAACACCTTGGAGCCAGCTGGACTCGGTATACCGATCATTGTCGGTCCGGATACGCATAATTTTACGGACATCAATCGGAAGTTAGAAAATGCCGGCGCATTAAGAACGGTTGTAGATGTTGAACAGCTAGCGCGAGTGCTCGTAGAACTAAGTTCAGACAGTAACCAGCGAGATAAGATGGGGCAGTCGGCGCGTTCGGTGTTCTTTGCGAATAGCGGTGCGGTAGAACAGGTAGAGCAAATACTGATGGTTTTTTTGCGTGGTACGAAACAGTGAAATAGTTACGACTTTCGACCTTTCCGTCCGATCGGTGCGTGCTATTATATAAAGGACCTCTGAACACTTGTGAATCCACGATGGGTATAGCGCGTTTGAATCGCGATGTGTTTCATCCAGACTTTATCAGAGACTTTTCTAAAGGCTCTGACGGGGAGAGCATGCAATGACAAGCTTGGAGCAATTAGTGACATTTGAATTCACCAAGAACTCGATTATCGGGCAACGACAAATTTTATTGGCTGTGGGTATCGCGCTGACGCTTTTCAACGTTGGCGCCACTGCGCAAAGCCAAGTGTTTGCTTATCCAAATGTGGGTCAGTCGGAAGAACAACAATCTCGGGATCGATTCGAGTGCCATCAATGGTCGGTAAGTCAGACAGGCTTTGATCCGACTACCGCGCCACCATTACCTGCGCGTGCCGCCGCGCCACCGCCAAATCCGAACCAGGGTTACAGCGATCGTCGGCAGCCGAAGAAGCGTGGTTTTTTGGGCATCGGTGATGGTGGATTTTTCGAGGGTGGCGGTCTAGTTGGTGATGCTGCAACCGGTGCTGCTTTAGGTGCGGCAGGCGGAGCAATTGCTGGTGATGCTGGTGAAGGGGCCGCAATTGGTGCGCTAGCATCTACGGTATTCGGTGCTATTTCGCGCTCATCT
This sequence comes from Pseudomonadota bacterium, assembly GCA_039029975.1. Taxonomy (GTDB): domain Bacteria; phylum Pseudomonadota; class Gammaproteobacteria; genus JBCCFA01. Next base: position 8,277 of record JBCCFA010000140.1, on the reverse strand, counting down.
CAGCCGGCGCAACAAGCCGCACCGCCACCACAACAGCAAGATTACTATCAGCAACAACAGGCGCAAGTCGATCACGCCCACATGCAGCGCTTAGATCAGGTCGAGCAATATAACCGCGCTTATGGCGCCTGCATGCGAAGTCGAGACTACACGGTTAATTAGGCTTGCAAAGTGAAAACAATAAACGGCGCTTTCGTGCACAGTTTATTGCGGGCTAACGCAGCGACCTTTGAATTTCTTTGAAGTGCTCGTGCGATGCGTCGCCGAGCCATTCGAAAGTTACTGATTCCGCGCTCACGACATGGACGGCAAGTTGGCGTAAGCGGTCAAGCGCGTTTTGATAGTTTTCCAATCTTCGAGAGCAAATAGCGTCCTCAACAACGAATACTTGGTACCCCTCAGCTTGTAAGGACAGCGCCGTTTGTAACACACAGACGTGTGCTTCCATCCCAACTAGGATGACCTGTTTTCTCTCATTCTTCATTAAGCACTCAGAGAATCCAGACGCCCCAGTTGCGCTAAAGCTCGTCTTTTCAAATCTCTGATGGTTATTAAGGACCGCGAGGATGTTGTCGTCGGTGGGGCCGAGTCCCTGTGGATACTGTTCGGTGAGTAGGATGGGGACACCCAGAAGTTCGGCGCCGCTTGCTAGCAGCACAGTATTTAATACCACGCGATTCAGTACTTTCGTAGGCATCGCTTGGCCCAAATTTTTTTGGACGTCTACGATGATCAACTGCGAATTTTGAGCGCAACATAGGCTTTCTATTTGCAGACTCATCTTTATTGTTATCCGCTTAGTTGGAAACCAGCCAGCTGTTTGCCGTTGCTAAATCTTCCGGCGATAAGCTTCCGGTCGCTTCTTTGAGCCGTAGAATTTCCAAAATATAATCGTACCGAGCCCTGGCGTAATCTCGTTTTGCCTGAAATAGTACCCGCTCAGCGTCTACAACGTCTACCGCTGTCCGTGTGCCCACCTCAAAGCCCGCTCGAGTCGATTCGAGTGCAGTGTTAGACGAAACCACGGCTTGTTTGAAGGCTTCTACAGTACTAATTTGAGTCATCACGCCTAAGTAGGATTGTCGCGTTTGGCGGTAGGCGGCTCGTCGCGCTTGCTCCAGGCGTTCTATCGCGGCTTGGTGGGAGTGTTTCGCTTCGCGGGTTTGGGAAACCACGCGTCCCCCGCGATATATCGGTAAATTGATTTCCATCCCAATATCGCTTTGCGTGACTTGTTGCGTGCCAAAGCGACCACCTTGATCGTTAAAACCGTGCCCACCCCGAATTTCAAAAGTTGGAAAGTGCCCCGCGTATTGGATGCGTATATCTTCGTGTGCAATTTCGCTGGCAACCTGAGCGGCCGCGATTTCTAAGTTGTTACCCACCGCATTGTCGGTCCAGGCGTCGATATCGTTAGGTTCTGGCGGTGTGAGTGGAAATTCCTTATCCAGACTAGCCAGAGACTCGTAATAGTTGCCCGTAATTTCGCGAAGTTCCTCTTGTCTTACATCTAGTTGGTTACTTGCCTGGATTTCATTGGCGGTAGCACGGTCGAATCCGGCCTGGGCCTCTTGAACGTCGGTAATGGCGATTAAGCCCACGTCAAAACGTTGCTGGGCTTGCTCTAACTGACCTTTGAGAGATTCTTTTTCCGCTTGCGCAAATTCAAGGTTGTCCTCTGCCGCAAGTACTTCAAAGTAACGTTCTGCGGTGCGCGTGACCAATGATTGCTTAGCCGCTTCCAGTTCGAGTTCCGCTTGTTGGAGTCGCTTATTTGCTTGGTCGATTTGCAGCCAGCGATCTCTGTGATAGACCGGCTGAACTAGGTCTACCCGGAAGCGGCGCGTGTCAAACGCCACATCGCCACCAGCACCAAGCCGGTTGTCGAGTACGATACCCTGCTTCACCCGTGAAGCGCCGGCGCTGAAGCTAAGCTCCGGCAGCCAGGCATTGGCGCGCGCTTGCGGTATACCTTCGGCAACGGATTGGGTATTCGACTGTGCTTCGCGGTACACCGGATCGTTCGTCTCTGCTTCTTGCATTATGCTGAGGAGATCCGTTGCCCAAGCTGCGCTGCTCAGCAATCCAATGCTTAACGCTACAATGAGTTGGTGCTTTTTCATCGAAAAGATTTCCTTGCGCTATCGCTAAGCCTGCGATTGAAAATTGCTACGCTATTAATCAAAACGAAATTCAGCCGGCGCTTCTGCACCATTGAGAAATTTCAACTCTGTCTCAAAAAGTGTTTCACGGGTAAAAACATTGTTGTCGGTCTTATAGATTAGGCGCGCTTCCATGATCGGTGGCTTGCCAACGACGGCAAATAGCCGCCCACCAACTGCCAATAGGTTTTCGTAACCCGGGTCTAGTGTCGAAACCGCACCAGTAATCGCAATAAAATCGTATGGCCCACCTTCTGGGATTTCGTTGACCGCATCTTGGGTGACTAACTCCACATTCGAGATGCCGGCAGTGGCGAGCGAATCACCGGCAGATGCGATGAAATCGGCGTGAATGTCCACGCTTTTAACGTGACTCGCGAAGCGCGCGAGCAAAGACGTGAGGTAACCCGTGCCGGTGCCGATTTCCAAACCGCGCTCGTGCGCCTGAATGTCCAGTGCCTGCAATAGCCGCCCTTCGACTTTTGGAGACATCATGGTTTCGCCGTGGCCAATAGGAATTCGCGTATCGGAGTAGGCTATGCCCTGATATGCAGAAGGCACAAACCTGTCTCGCGGAGAGACTGCAATGACATCCAGTACGCGCTGATCGAGCACCTCCCAGGGGCGAATTTGTTGTTCGACCATATTCGATCTGGCAATTTCGAAGTTCATACAGAGTTTTCCTGGATTTTCAGGCATTTATTAAATTTGGCCAGAATGCATCTTAACATTTTGCGGGCCGAATCTGAAAGTGATTTTTATCGCAAATTCAAGATTAATCTAGCAGACCATCGGCCGTTGCCAAGTGAAATTGAATTCTAGTTGGCGGTCTAATTTTGCGCTAGGGACCGCCTAAGTTTGATCAGACGTCTCGCTGGGAGGTTGCAAAGAGTGGGTTAATGGGCAGGGCCGCGGGGTCGGCGCCGGATTGGCGCACGCTCGCGCGGCGATTTGCTTGGCCAAAGCATCGATATCTCCGATCTTCGGCGAGCTTAATTGCTAAGCCAAACAATGCCCATGACGGTCATCAGCAAGGCGTTGGCAAATAAGTAGCCAACAATAAAACTCGTCAGGGCACAGTGCCATGCGGTGCCAAGGAGCGCGTAATGAGGATCTTTCATGGCGCTACCGGCCCATCTGCCAGGGTTTACTTGGCGTTGGCGCCACACTAATTGCGACCCGTCGATCAAATACCAGCGCTTCGTCTTCTCGAATGTTGACCGCGGCGCGCGATTCTCCATACGCGTGCGCATGGATTCGATTTGGTGGCACACCGCTATCTATCAAGTAAGTTTTAACTGCTAGCGCTCGTTGCTGGCTGAGTACTAAGTTGTCGTTCGCAGAGCCATTTGCATCCGCGTGGCCGGAAAGATGGAAATGATAGGCTGGGCTGTATTTCCAGCGACTAACCAGTGGCTCAAGCGCTAACTTCCCTGTCTGACTTAAACTGGCGCTATTGTTTGCGAACAACACCGCGGCAAAGTCAGTACTTGGGCTCGGTATTAGCGAGGCCGGAGGATATACAGATTCCAATTGATTTTGCCCAGGCGCCGCCAGCGCAACGAATGGCAACAATAGACAACAGTTCAGTAGCATTTTCATGATTGAATCTCCTTAATACGTTTGGAAGTCGGTACGGGCTGTTCGTCCCGACAGAACGTATTTCAGCAAGCAACTAGCGTTAGATTTTGGGCTGATAGGGGCTAAGGCGCGATAGAATATGGCGAAAAAATGGAAATTCAGCTGGCGATCATCAATCTTAGCGTTCACTAGCTACAATGCCGGTGCATTTACACGTTAACGAAGAGAATTTTGAATCGGGAGCTAACCGATGGCCAGAAAAATCGCGATAGTCGAAGACGAACATGCCATACGCGAAAACTACATGGAAGCATTCAAACGACACGGTTATGAGGTCGATGGTTACACCAATCGCCACGACGCCATGTCGCAGTTTCGCACGCGGTTGCCGGATTTAGTGGTACTTGATATCGCCTTGGAGGACGATCATGACGCCGGATTCGAAATGTGTCGTGAATTGCGCAGTACTTCCAAAGTTTTACCCATCATATTTTTAACTGCTCGAGACAGCGACTTTGACGCAATTTCTGGGCTTCGCTTAGGGGCGGATGATTATCTAACTAAAGATACGTCAATTCCCCAAACTCTAGCTCGAATAAGCACACTATTTCGTCGTGTCGAGGCCATGCGTTCCGATGATGTGGGCGAATCCGCTCGCAAGATTGGCAAACTAAGCGTAGACGTGGAGCGGGTCCTTGTTTCGTGGGATGAGCGGGCAATCGATTTAACCTTGACCGAATTTTGGATTGTAAATGCTTTAGCAAGACGTCCCGGTCATGTGAAAACGCGTGATCAGTTGATGGACGACGCGAAGGTGTTCGTCGACGATACAACGATAACCTCACACGTAAAAAGAATTCGCAAGAAATTCAAAAGCGTCGATTCGGATTTCGATTGCATAGAAACCGTCTATGGCATGGGTTATCGATGGGTAGAAGGTCGCGACTAATTACCAGTCACCCAGATGAGTATTAGAGTCAAGTTGCTGTTGCTTTGCATGGTCATGCTAAGCATCCCATACGTGGGGTTTCAATATCTTCGGGAAACCGAACGCTACCTGCAAAGTGGCTTGGAAGAGTCGCTGACGTCAGTCGCGGCAGCAATGTCGATTTCGATGCAATTCCACTCGTCGATTTTTGCCAACTCTATCGATGAGTTATCTCTGCATGGCGGTTTATTTGTTCACGAGCTGGGTTTTCCGATCCAGGTGGATGGTTACGAAGACGAATGGCTGAATTACGTTGATTGGTCGGAAAATTTTGCGGTATCGAAAGCCCTAGAGGGCGGGTTCTCTGCATATGAGCCGAGCTTATCAGGATTCAATTTAGTTCTAGGTGAACACGAACAATATCTATACGCCTTGCTGTTGGTAAAGGACGAAACCCTTCGATATGCGCGTTCGGAAGATCCATTTGATGTCGCCGATCGAATCGAAGTCGTCTATCAAAATAATGATAGGGAGATTCATTCACTGATATTTACGCCTGTCGGTCCTGGTCGGTTAGCAGCTCACACCGTGCGCGAGAATTGGGATTTTTCATTTTCAACTAAAGCAGTAACAAACGTCGTAGGGGCGTTGCAACCATCTGAGCAAGGTTATGTGATGGAGATTCGTCTTCCAGCCCACCTTGTTGGAAACTTAATCGGTTTCATTGTCCATGATGAGGTAGGCCGGGAAACCACCGAGCGAACGGAAAACCCGCTTAAGTCAATGTTCGTAGCGGGTACCAATGAGCAGCATACGCGCGCCCGACCCAACCGAGTCCTGCGGACCTCGGCTCAATTACAGCAAATGATCGAACGCGTCGGGCTGAAATCTGGCCAACGCGTTTGGGTCTTAAATCGAACCGGGCAGGTACTCGCCAGCGGCGGATCTTTAATCAATGAACAAAAACAGGGGGCAATCAATTTTCTTTATACCTGGATACTCCCTCGTCCCACCAACAGTTTTGAAGATGACTTGCGCACTGCGTCCAGGCTACAAGGTGAAGAAGTGCTATCAGCTTTGTCAGGACGGCCGGCGAACCGCTGGCGCTCATCACCGGACGAAAGGGCCGTTATCGTGTCGGCCGCGCACCCCGTTCGAGCGGGTAACGAGCTCGTCGGCGCGGTTGTCATTGAAGAAACCACTAATAGCATTCAAACCTTGCAACGAGACGCGATGGCCTCTTTGTACAACAAATCCATCTTGGTTATTTTTGTGGCCACGGTGATTATTATGTTGTTCGCGAGCCGCTTGTCTTATCGAATCCTGCGCTTAAAAAGCGATGCTGAAAATGCAATAGACGAGCACGGCCGAATCACTGGCGAAATTCCTGAGTCAAAAGCACGGGATGAAATCGGTGATCTGACCCGCAGTTTCACTTCCATGACAACGCGTTTATCTGAATATCACAGCTATCTAGAAAGCATGGCGAGTAAGCTGTCACATGAAATGCGCACCCCGATATCGGTGGTCTCATCATCGCTGGACAATTTGTTACAAAATGAAGCGCAGGAAGATAACGGCCAGTACATCTCCAGGGCGCGTGAGGGAGTGGCACGTTTACAAAACCTTCTTGCAAGATTAAGCGAAGCAGCTCGCCTAGAACAATCAATCAGCACGGTAGAAAAAAAACAAGTTGATTTGGTTCACGTGTTAAGTGAATTGCATGCAGCCTATGCGCAAACCTACAGCGAGAATAGCTTTCACTTCGATTGCGATCTAAAGCTGGCCATCGTTGACGGTTCAGCCGACTTGATTGCTCAAATGCTGGACAAGCTGGTCGCTAACGCCGTCGAATTTACAACAGAATCAGCACAGGCAATTGAGATAAGGCTCGAAAAGCAGGACATGGACTTCGCAATAACTGTTGCCAACAAGGGACCGTTATTGCCGAGTGAAATGACTGATTCGATATTCAATTCAATGGTGTCGGTCCGCGGTGCTGGAAATTCCGCGTCCACCCACCTAGGGTTGGGCTTGTTTATTGTGCGTTTAATTGTTGAATACCACGGCGGTTCCGTAAGTGCGGAAAATCAGGCGGAACATGCCGGCGTTAGCTTTGTGATCACCCTACCTCAAGGGGCCGAAATCTCGTAGGGCGACGAGTGTACTAACAAAGAATCAAGTTCTGGTGGCCTGGGTTCATGAATCGCGGCGTTCAAATTTCTTCGCCACTGTTTTGCCCCGGGGCACCCGAGATAAAGGCCATACAAAGGTTTAATCATCATTTGTTTTGAGCGTCCGCTTTGCCAATATCGTTGAACAAACGTCAAATAGTGCGCCAAGATCTCATCACGCGAGACAGGACTCTGTGAGTCCTTGAATAACTGTCGGTCGACCTGGGAAAGTAGAAACGGGTTGGCAGTAGCGGCCCGGCCTAACATTACCCCATGACATTTTGCTAAATGCTCCTGGCTATGTTCTAAGTTTTGAATGCCACCGTTAATCACAATGGGTAAAGAACTAAAATCATCAACCAAACTGTAAACCGTATCGTAATGAAGCGGCGGAATTGAACGATTCTCAGCAGGACTTAATCCGCTAAGAATGGCTTTTCTCGCATGTACGATGAGCGCGTCAGCACCGCCGTCATAGATGCGCTGAACAAACTGTTTCAGGAAATCGTAGCTATCTTGCTCATCAATACCGATACGTGACTTCACCGTCACAGGAATACTCACCTTCTGCTTGATTTCGGACACACAGCGTGCGACCAGCTCGGGTTTTGCCATTAAGCACGCACCAAACTCGCCCGCTTGCACTCTGTCGCTCGGGCAGCCGATGTTTAAGTTTATTTCGTCAAATCCGTGCTGTTCTCCGATTGCCGCCGCGGTCGCCAACTCCCTCGGATCGCTACCGCCGAGTTGCAGGGCGACCGGAGACTCCTCTGGTTCTCGCCGGAGGAAGCGCTGTTTATCACCTTTTGTAATCGCTGGCGCGACTACCATCTCCGTGTATAGTCGCGCGTTTTTTGATAAAAGCCGAGCAAAAAACCGATAGTTGGTATCGGTATATTTCATCATCGGGGCAATACAAAATCGCCAACTAGATTGTGGTGGGGCGGTTGACATCGTTTCTAGGTGTTGGATGCGAGGATTTGGCGTGTAAAAACTGTTCTTAAGTAAAAACCGCGCGGATTCGTTTGTGTGGCGTCGCCATCCATATCGAACGTAGCGGCACGTGCGTGGCTTGAATAAGCCTTCGGACGCAATTGCAAATACTCACCGCGTCTGCCGTCTATTTCATCAAATTTGCCCAGCGAAATTGTTTCCATATGCTCTTCCCAATCGCGCCGCAGTACAGACCATTCAGAAACGGAGGGTGACCACAAAAAACTTTGCCCGACGCGTCTTTGTGACATATCCAAATCCGGGTCAGCTTCAAAGGGCACCCACAGCACTTCGCGCAGTTTTTGATAAACCGACGAACTCTGCCAGGACAAACCGCCCGACGGAGAAAGTGGGGCGTGACACACGAAGGTAGATTCTTTAGGTTCCAGCCGAATATTTAGAGGCAGCGTCTTCAACTCTATGCCAAGGTGTTCGAAAT
>JBCCFA010000139.1:0-9571 GCA_039029975.1 Pseudomonadota bacterium | reverse complement strand
TTGTTTTTTGTCGACTTAAACCTTAGCACTCGCCACAATCTACTTACGCTTATTTACCGCCCGAAAATCAAAAACTATGATTTTCTTAATTTACTTTCCTTCGTGACCTCCGTGGTCAATAATTATTCAAATAGAACTACTGGCTAACCAGATCACGGTAGTGATCTTTTTCCGCAAGTATACGGCGAAAACAGCTTTAACTATTCCGGCGGTGGCCGCTTATCATGTCCCCACAGCTTAGGCGCGTTATAAAACTTCGGTTCCCAGTTACTATCATCAATTAGGCGGCCGCCGAATCCATATTCTATCCACCAGCCTGAAGGGGAGTAGGTATAGAACGAAGTCGTTTGATCGTTTGTATGGCGCCCAAGTGTCATGGCGATGGGCACATCTTTTTGTTGCACGGTATCGTAGGCGCGACCCACATCATCGATCGTTTTTGCCTCGATCATAATGTGCCCAAGATCGCCACCTTTGGTTGGACCCACTGGATTAGTGAACGCAAGAGAATGGTGTCGTGGATTGCAATGTAAGAAAGTGGCCTCAATACCATCCCAAAAAATGTAGTCACTCAATTTGAAACCGAGCATCTCTCGATACCATTTGACGGCTGCCTCTGGATCACTCGCGATCAATACTATGTGCCCCAGCCCAAGCTCGCCGGTGTTGAAGCCATCCATGCCGTGTGCTGGATTGAAAGGAACATTATCTTGTTTCGGACCGAAAAAGATTTCGTTTCTAACGTTATCAGGACCCGAGACAACAATCATCTCCATAACTGATCGGTCTTCACATAGCGCCGCATCCGCTTTCGTGAACTGAACATCTTTGTTGGCGAGGTGAACGCACAATTTTGCTAGCTCATCGCGAGTCTCCATCTCCCAGCCGACATAGCTCAGGTGGTCGCTGTCGCCCTCTATTAGACAGAGTCTATGGTGGTGATCGTCTAAGCGGTATTGATGAGAACCCGCGGGGCTGTCCTGACGTTTTTCGAGGCCATAAACAGCAACTAAATATTCTTCCCAAGCGGCGGGATTAGTTATCGTGCAACCAACGTAACCAAGAGCGCATACTTCCGACATGACGTGTTCCTCGTGCTTTCGCTTTTTGACGAAAATCGATTGCCCAATGATACCAAGATGGCACCCCTTGGGAATCTTCTAATTCTGACACGGCGTTTTCTCGCCGCCATGCTGAATGGATAGCCTTATCAACCTTCCGCGCCGAAGTCCGCTAAACAGCGCATTGCACTTCCGGTAATATTTACCAACATGGAAGGCGCTAAAACCGCACCAAAAAAAATTGTTCACATCGATATGGATGCGTTTTACGCGTCCGTTGAACAACGCGACGACGCGAAGTTACGGGGGAAACCGGTTATCGTTGCGTGGCAGGGTTTGCGATCGGTGGTTTGCGCGGCATCTTACGAAGCACGCAAATATGGTATCCGATCGGCCATGCCGGCCATGCGCGCGGAACGTCTATGTCCCGATGCTATTTTCATTCCCCCAGATTTCACCCGCTATCGTGCCGTGTCGACACAAATTCGCGAAATATTTCATCGTCACACAGATTTAGTTGAACCGCTGTCCTTAGATGAGGCTTACTTGGATGTTACGGAGAACAAGCTCGCTATCGATACCGCCACCCAGGTCGCCAAGGAAATACGCCAAGAAATTATAGACACCACCGAACTCACCGCCTCTGCTGGCGTAGCGCCGACGAAATTTCTCGCTAAAATTGCCTCCGACTGGCGCAAACCGAATGGTTTGTTCGTGATAAAACCGCATCAAGTTGAAAATTTTCTCAATCCCCTGCCCGTTGCTAAACTACCTGGGGTTGGAAAGCGCACGCAAGAAAGTTTGAAGTTAATCGGTATTAACTCAGTTTACGAACTCCGCGAGCTCGAACTGCAAGAACTCGTCGACAAGTTCGGCAAATTTGGTCAACGTCTGCATAATCTTGCGCGTGGTATTGACTACAGCGAAGTTAAAGCGAATCGCCCAATTAAATCGATCTCATCCGAGCATACTTTTTCTAAGGACCTTCTGATTACGGAGTTAGCAGAAGGTGTTGAATCGGCCTCCGCTCGTACGTGGTCAGCGGCGGTTAAAAAGCAACGACACGCAAGGACGGTTGTGTTGAAATTAAAAACGAGTCAATTTGTCACAATTACTCGGAGTATTACGCCGGTCGTACCGCCAGAATCTGAACAACAACTTTGTCGAATCGCACACTCGCTATTAGAGCGTGTCGACATGTTGCCGACAACGCAATACCGCCTGGTCGGCGTTGGTTTATCGAATTTCATCGAAAACGAGATCGACTCTATGCAATCAGAATTGTTCACGGCAGATTAGGATTCAGCGTAATCGCAACGGTAAAAAATCATGAATAAGGCTTTGCACAAACAATTTGTCGCCACTGCTTCCGAGATTTCAACATCATTAGCGAATGACATCCACGAAGCGGGACCGGTCGCAATTCCAAGTCGTAAACACCTAGGCATCGGCGCCTTTCTAGCCCGTGTGATCGTCGGACAACAACTTTCCACGAAAGCAGCGGCGACAATCTGGGGTCGGCTTAGTGAGGCCGCGCGGGCAAAAAATACCCGTATTATCGATTTTTGTACTGAAGGCAATTTCTCCGCGATAAGGGCATGTGGTGTATCTGGCAACAAAGGCAAAGCCTTACTCGCAATTCGCAGCGCGGTGGAGGATGGACGGCTTGTCACCCGGAAACTTAAGCGGCTTTCACCAGAAGAACGTAATGCGACGTTACTCGAAATTCACGGCGTAGGTCGCTGGACGGCTGACATGACGGCGATATTTTTCTTCGCAGAGCCAGACATATGGCCGGACGGCGATTTATCGGTAGTGAAGGTGTTCAATCGCTACCTAAACAAGCGCCAAACAAAAAACGCGCAGCGATATGCTGCAGAATTTGCGCCGCACCGTTCTTACCTTGCTTACTACATGTGGCAACTAGCGGACGCGGTGCCGAATGAATAGAGATAGTGCGTCGGTGCTAAAACGATTTCTACTGACTAGTCAGTAATTATGTTAGTGTGCTAGTTCGATTCTGTTGCACCGAGGTTGCTCAAGTGACACGATTTATCGCCGCGCTGTTGATTGTCCTATTTACTTCTGGATGCGTTGGGACTGTAGTTGAAACCGTAACCGATACCGCCATTGCCGTGGCTAAAGTACCCTTTAAAGTTGGCGGTGCCGTCGTTGACGCAGTTAGCGACGACGACGAAGACGAATAGCATTCGCAACGCAGAAATTATCATGCAAAAAATCCAAGATCGTGTAATTGTTGTTACCGGCGCAGGTAGTGGTATCGGTAAAGGTATTGTAGAGGCATTCGCTAATGCCGGCGCCAAGTTGGTCATTACCGATATCGACCAATCGAGTCTTGATGTTTTAGATAAAGAACTCCGTGATCAAGGGACTGAGGTCTTAAGTGTCGGCACTGATGTCGCAAACAGCGAAGACGTTAAAGGCTTGGCGCAAAAGACCTACGACGCGTTCGGCGCCTGCCATGTGATTTGCAACAACGCGGGAGTCGTCGAAAACAATGTCAACACTTGGGAACTCACAACAGATGATTGGGAGTGGGTGCTCGGCGTCAATCTGAACGGTGTGATTCACGGCATCAACGCATTTGTGCCAAGAATGCTGGCAAGCGGTGAAGAGGGGCATGTGGTCAACACCGCTTCAATTGGCGGGTTAATCGCCGGATTGGCCTTGCCGGCTTATAGCGTAAGCAAACACGCGGTAGTCGCGCTGTCTGAATGCTTGTACAACGATCTTGCTCGAGAACAATCGAAAGTTAATGTCTCTGTGCTGTGTCCGGGCTGGATTAACACTAACATTGCCGATTCCGATCGGAACCGTGCCAATAAACCCACGTTAACACCGGCGCTCACTCGGTCAAGAAACGCCTTCAAACAAAGTATTTCCAATGGCCTTGCGCCAGCCCAAGTAGGCGAGATCGTATTGAACGGTGTTCTGAACAACCGCTTTTACTTATACACCCATCCCGAATGGAATAACGTTATCGAAGATCGTTTCGAGGCAATTTTGAAGGGCGAAAAGCCCGCGTCCACTTATTTGCCGCGGGCTTAAGCCAGCATCTGTTATTCGAATTTCACGAATTTCAAGGTCATACGGTCGCTTTCGCCAATTGCCTGATATTTATCTCGATCAACGTCACCCAGTCGATACGAAGGCGGCAAGGTCCAAACGCCCTCCGGGTGGTCTTTGGTGTCTTTGGGATTGGCGTTGATTTCGGAACTATCGACCAATTCGAAACCGCTACGCTCCGCCAGGCTAATGATCACACTCTCGGCAAGATAACCAGTCTTGGCATGTTCCTTCTCGGTCATCTCACCAGTTCCCCTATGAGCCACAAGACCCAGCACACCACCGGGTTTTAAAAGTGCGTGCATTTGTTGAAACATTTGCTCCGCAATGTCGCGTTGCATCCAGTTATGGATATTTCTAAATGTCACTATCATATCCAGGTCTTCGTTCTCGTCCTCGAGACTCGGATAGGTCTTGGGCGGCATTAGGGAGCCTAGCGCCACTTTCCCGTAAACCTCCGGATTTGCCGCCAATTTATCGCGGAAGGCCTTATCCCCTTTCGCAAAATAATTGACGCCGGTACTGCCATCGTAATTTAAGGCAACTAGAAGTCCATTGTCCTTTAGGTACGGCGCCAAAACTTCCGTGTACCAACCTCGGCTACCGGGCCAAATTTCGGCAACGCGCATATCACTTTTAATGCCAAAAAATTGCAGAGTTTCAACGGGATGGCGCCAGTCGTTTCGCGCGATATTCTCTGGACTGCGATGATCGCCAGTAGCGGCTTTGGTTAGCAATGCCGTTTCGTCGGCGTGCACAACAAGACTCGATACCATCATGCAGACTAGCGATCCAACAAGCGCGATTGTTCGTAACGATTTCATAAACTTCGATTCCTATGTCGGCAACAAAATATCCTGCTTCCTAAATCAATTTTTCGCAATAACGAAAAACGCTGAACTCCATTGAGTTTAGCAGCTGTCTTGATATTCATAGAGCTTTAAGCTGCTCGTAAAGTTCATAGGTGAAGCACCAAACCCTGGTATATTGACAATCATGGTAGAAAAAGCCATCAAATCAGCCGGAATATGCCTATTTAACGAAGGTCATCAGTTCTCGATTCCTAACTTTGCCCGCGCGATTGAAGCGCGCAGTTTCGACGGGCTTTTCATACCTGAAAACACGCATATGCCTATACAGCGTCGTCAGGCGCTTGAGTTCGATGACGAACGGCTACGCGCGCTCGCAGGATTCTATGATCCTTTTGTCACCTTAAGTGCAGCCGCCGCCGTTACTGAGCGAATCAAACTAGGAACTAGCGTCTGTCTACTCACCCATCGTGATACCTTAACCACGGCAAAAGCAGCGGCGTCTCTCGACAGATTATCGAATGGACGACTTATTCTAGGGGTTGCAGGCGGCCTTATCGCGGAAGCCATGGAAAATCATGGCTCGCCCTTTAAGCAACGTTGGCGCATCGTGCGCGAAAAATGTCTGGCGTTAAGACACGTGTGGCAAAACGACGTCGCTTCTTTTAACGGCGAGTACGTCAAATTCAGCGATTCCTACAGCTATCCCAAACCGCTATCCCCGAGCGGCCCGCCACTGTGGATAGGTTCCAACTCTGCGGCAGTGCCTGGACGTGTCGCTGATTATGCTGACGGCTGGATCGTTTTTAACGGGCGATACCAAGGCGACGCGATTGCGGATATGAAAAGCGCCTGTGATGATCGGAATAGGAATTTTGACGAAATAACCATGAGCTTGATGGATGCGCCGCACGATCCATTGGAACTGAGAAAATTCATGCAGCAAGGGTTTGAACGTTTTATTTTCATTGTTCGAGGTGGTGACCAAAAATCGCTCGAACAACAGTTGGATAAACTCAGCGCAATGATTGCGGAATTTCGGTAGCGAAAACGAATGATCGACTCTAATCCTACTCGAGGACCCCTAATAAGTCTCTCTAGACGTGATTTTTTAAAAAACACTGCCGCCCTCGGCGTCTGCTCTCTAGCACCAAACGCTTTCGCGGCGACGGAAGTGCTTAAGCGACGGATTGCAAAAACCGCTTATTCAATTCCGGCGATAGGTATGGGTACCTGGTTAACCTTTGACGTTGGTGATAGCGCACACGCCCGCGGTAAAAGGGTCGAGATACTTCAGCAATTTTTCGCGATGGGCGGACAGATGATTGACTCGTCGCCGATGTACGGCACATCGCAAGTTGTTCTTGGTCACTGTTTATCAACCTTCAAAAAGGAAACACCAACACTATTTTCCGCCACGAAGGTTTGGACGCCGGGGCGCGTGTTTGGTATCCGTCAAATGAAAAATTCCGCCGACCTGTGGGGCGTGCCGCGCTTTGACCTCATGCAGGTGCATAATTTACTAGATTGGGAAACCCACCTAACAACGTTAAAGCAATGGCGAGAAGAAGGTCGTGTGAAATACATTGGGGTCACCACGTCGCATGGGAGGCGCCACGAAAAACTTGTATCCATAATGGAGAACGAACCGATAGATTTCGTGCAATTTACTTACAACATCCTTGACCGCGAGGCGGAACAACAGCTACTGCCCTTAGCGTTAGAACGTGGTGTCTCCGTCATCGTTAATCGACCATTCCAAGGCAGTCGACTATTCGACAAAATTCGTGATAAGCCAGTCCCACCCTGGGCTGCAGAATTCAATTGCGAAAACTGGGCTCAGTTTTTTTTGAAATTTATTTTGTCACATCGAGCAGTAACCTGCGCCATCCCAGCAACGTCGCGGCTTGATCACATGACGGAGAATATGGGGGCACTGCGCGGACCGCTGCCCAATCCCAAACAGCGAAGGGAGATGGTTCGCTATTACGTAAACTTATAAAAAAGAACGGCCCCGATTGGGGCCGCGTAAAATTTAAAGTACTTGTTAGCTCAGCCAGCGCTTGCGGCTTGAACCGCATCATCACTAAGCGCTTCGATTTCATTAAGCACCGGCATGATGTACTGCTTAAACTTCACCGGATCTTCGGACATTGGGAAATGCCCCATACCCTCCATTAACGTGTATTTCGCACCCGGTACTTTGTTAGCCAACTCCTGGCAAGCTTCCGGATAAGCGGACCAATCATAATCTGCGCTCAGTACATAGAGCATACATTTAGAGGTATCGATGTTTTGCGCGGTTTCGCGTAGATCATGTTCTTTGCCGTAGTAATTGAGATCACCAACAAACACAACCGGTGCGCCTTGTGAATACATCCATATGGTTTCGCGAACCCGCTCCTCTGGCGCGAAAGGCGAACACAGACTCATCATTGCCGCAGGTTTAGATTCATTGGACAGACGTGGATGATGCCACCACTCGTCGACCAGGCGATCGATGTCACCACTCCAACAAGACGCTTCTAAACCAATACAGGCGCGAAAATGGTCGGCGTAATTTAATGCCAAATCGCCTGCCAAATGGCCACCCATGGAGCACCCCATGTAAATGGGCTGGTGTAGTTCGAGTTCCTCACACACTCGCACCCAGAATTTCATGAAAAAATCTTTGGTGAGTTTGTATTCCTTTTCCCAGTATCTTTCTGATTCCGGTGGTAATGATTTGCCGTGGTAAGGCAAATCAACCGCGACCACCTGAAAGCGTGACGTAACGTCTGGATCTTCGAGTAAGTGCCGGTATTGACGGCCGTCGGAACCCGCGGTGTGCTGACACACCAAGGGTATCCCGCTGCCAGCTTGCTCTACGTAAACTCGATATTCCGTGCCATCAACATCTAAGTAGAGATAACGTCCGGTAATGTCTGAAAACTTGGCCATGCTGTTCTCCTTTGTTAGTTTACGCTGCTTTGGCAGTGCGCGATTCGCGTACCGCTTCACTGATCATGGCGTAGATTCTACGAATCGCGTAATAGTATGCGTAGGCAGCTTCGAGATCGCCACCAAATTCAAAGTCATGATGAAACGATGCCGCAAACCAATCGTGATAAAACGGCTTCGGTTTCTCGACCATCATTTGCTCCCATATCTCGACCGGGCCACCGATATTGATGGTGTACGGATCAAAGCCATGGGTGCCGTGGGCAAACGAGGCCACTCGACCGTTTTCGATATGCATAAAGTACAAATCTTCTCCCACCACGAACCGGATGTCGCAGTACCAAAACCGTGCGGTTAATTTGAATTCGGGATCGTTGTTTAATTTTTCTTTTGCGGCGTCTACCGGTATCACTAATGCAGCACTCATTCAGGGCACCTCCTCGTCAATCAGTGACACCAGTGTAGCGGAGAAAAATTGGCCCCGACAAGCGTACGCTTCGTAAAATCGCAATTCAAACGATATGCTGCACTGCAGTATTACTCGCGCCTATCAGCAAGATCAGGTTAAATATGCGCATGAAAATTATTCCAGAAATCGAAAAGCGCCAGGCCGCGCATACGGAATGGCGGCACATGATTCACGCCCACCCCGAGCTCGCTTACCAAGAAGTTAAGACATCAGATCTTGTCGCGGAAAAGCTAGAGAGCTTTGGCATCCAAATTGAACGCGGTTTAGGAACTACCGGTCTAGTTGGTTCAATCCGCTACGGGAATAGCGAGAAACGTATTGGCTTGCGGGCCGATATGGACGCCCTGCCCCTTCAAGAAAAAAATGATTTCAACCATCGCTCGCAAATCGACGGCGTCATGCACGCCTGCGGTCATGACGGCCACACTACCATGCTGCTTGCCGCAGCCGAATACTTGGCCAAGCACGAGTGTTTTGATGGCATTGTCGATCTGATTTTCCAACCAGCGGAGGAAGGAGAGGCTGGGGCTAAAGCAATGATGGATGACGGCTTGTTCGACAAATACCCGGTCGAAGCAGTTTATGGGGTACACAATTGGCCGGGGCTCGACATTGGCAAGCTCGCTGTTCGTAATGGTCCGATGATGGCAGCAATGGACATTTTTGAAGTGACTGTTCGAGGCAAAGGCGGACATGCAGCGCTGCCCCATTTAGCGGCGGATTCCATCGTTATCGCCACGCAAATTGTCCAGGCTTGGCAAACCATTGTTTCTCGGAACGTAAAATCAACAGACGCCGCCGTGGTGAGCGTCACGCAAATTCACGCAGGCGACGCGTGGGCAGTTATTCCGCAGGAGGTTTTACTGCGGGGAACCATTAGAACTTTCAACCCAACCGTGCGCACAATGATCGAACACCGAATGCAAGAAATTGCCGATGGCATCTGCAAAGCGCACCAAGCAAGTTTCGATTGGCACCATGAACGCCGCTTTCCGGCAACCGTTAATTCGAAAGCGGAAACCGAAAATGTTATTCGTGTTGCCGAAACCGTATTTGGCAAAGAAAACGTAAACCCGGAAGTTGAACCGTCTACTGGTTCAGAAGACTTTGGATATATGCTCGAAGAAAAACCGGGTTGCTACGCATTCCTAGGTAACGGCCCTGGTGAAGGTGGCTGCTTGCTACATAGCCCTCACTACGATTTT
>JBCCFA010000138.1:0-9598 GCA_039029975.1 Pseudomonadota bacterium | reverse complement strand
TAGAGAAAGAAAAAAATAATATAGTTTAAACCACCAGACGTTTTCACCAACATCGGTAAAGCGCCAATTTTCTGTGCCGCTTTAATATCGCTAAGGCGATCGCCCACGTAGTAGGCCTCGTCGATTTTTGCACCAAGGCGTTTTTCTATGCTTTCAAACAAGCCTGTACTCGGTTTGCGGCAGCGACAACCCTCGTCTGGTAAGTGGGGACAAAAGAACACGGCACTGATATTTCCGCCGTGCCGAATCGCTTCGGCAAGCATGCGGTTATGAATGCGATTCAAATCTTCGATTGAAAACAGCTGACGGCCGAGACCAGATTGGTTGCTTACGACGACAATTTGAAAACCAAGTTGATTAGCGCGTGATATGGCACCCATCGCGCCCGGTAGCGGCCGCCATTCCTCAGGAGACTTGATGAAATCATCAGATTCTTCATTGATGACGCCGTCGCGGTCCAGGAGTAATAATCGCATCGGAATATTCCGTTAGAGACGCGGTAATCTCATTCAGACAACAAGCTGATGTCCGCAACTTGGGAGAACTGCTGGCGAATTTTCGCCAGTAACGCGAGCCGCTGACGACGCAAATTTTCGTCCTCAGCCATTACCATCACGTCATCAAAGAATTGATTGATTGGTTGATTGAGCGCAGCTAGTTCCGAGAGGTGCGCGGTATATTTACCTTGTTGAAATAAATCTTGCGCCTGCTTTTCAACGTCAGTCAACGCCGCCATCAATGCTTTTTCTGAGGGCTCGGCTAATATGTTGGGGTCTAATTCAGGTAAGGTTTCGGATTCTGCCTTGCGCAACAAGTTTGAAATCCGTTTATTGCCAGCGGCGAGATTGCTTGCGGCGTCCAGCTTTGAAAATTCCACCACCGCGAGTAATCGTTGATGCACGTCAAATGGGGTTGTCGGCGATAGGGCGAGCACGGCGTCTAGCGTGTGATGCGAATAGCCTTTGTCCAAGTAGTAATTACGCAGGCGCTCAAAGATGAAATTCAGTACCGGTTGATGATCTACCGTTTTATCGAGCTTCTTACTGACCAGTGTTGCCGAGTAGTTCAAGGCGTCGCTCAAATCTAAAGGTATTTCACCTTCAATTAAGATACGCAACGTGCCCAGCGCAGCGCGCCGCAACGCGTACGGATCCTTTTCGCCTGTTGGCGCCGACCCGATGGCAAAAATGCCAACTAAAGTGTCGAGTCGATCGGCCACGGCAACGCATTGCGCAATTTTGCTAGTTGGAATTGCGTCGCCCGCAAAGCGCGGTTTGTAGAACTCGCTGAGCCCAGCTTGAACATTGGCGTTCTCACCAGTTTTAGCCGCGTAATAACCACCCATCGTGCCCTGTAGTTCGGGAAACTCACCCACCATTTCGCTCACTAGATCTGCGCGCGATAAATTGGCGACAGTTTCTGCGCTAGTCATATCGGCAGCAAAACTTGCTGATAGATGCCCGGTAATTGAAACTAGGCGTTCCGTTTTTTCTGCTATGGTGCCGAGCTGTTTTTCGAACACGATGTTGGCGAGTTTCGCCTGCTTTGCCGTGAGATCAGTTTTTAAATCTTGATCCCAGAAAAACGTGGCGTCGCTTAAACGTGGTCTGATTACCCGCTCGTTCCCCGCTTTAATCGCCGCGGGGTCCTGACTATCGATGTTAGCGATAGTAATGAATTTATTGATTAAGTCACCGCTGTCGCTTTCCATCGGAAAATACTTCTGATGGTCCTGCATGCTAGCAATGAGCACTTCTGGCGGTAATTCGAGAAAATGTTCGTCGAAGGAGCCGCAGATTGGTGACGGCCATTCCACCAAGGCGGTGACTTCGTCCAGCAGTGCTTCGCTAATAATTGCTATACCACCGTTTGAGGCCGCGCAGGATGTCGCAATATCTTCAATTTTGCGTTTTCGTTGTTCGAAGGCGGCAATTACGTGGCCGTTTTCTTCGAGGACTTGAGGATAATCATTGGCATGCTCGACTACGATCTCATCAGGTGCGTGAAAGCGATGTCCATACGTGCTGCGCCCCGCCTGCACGTCGAGCACGGAGCCTTCCACTATCGAGTCACCGAGCAACATCACAAGCCAATGCACTGGTCGCACGAATTCTGCTTGGCCGCTGCCCCAGCGCATTCGTTTAGGGATCGGCAGCGCTTTCAGCGCGTCGTTAACCACATTCGGCAACAGATTGGCGAGGTTTTCGCCTTTAACTTCCGCATTGAAGGCTAACCACTCGCCCTTATCTGTTTTCAATCGGCCGAGTTCATCAATTTCAACGCCGCAGGACCGCGCAAATCCAAGCGCTGCCTTCGTTGGGCTACCATCGTTCGCAAATGCGGCTTGCACTGCTGGACCGCGTTTTTCAACGGACTGATCGGCTTGCTGGGTTTGAATATCGATACACTTTAGCGCTAAGCGCCTCGGGGCGGCGTAGGGTTCAATCGCGGCGCAGGCAAGGTTTAAGGTTTCAAGCCGCTTGCTCACCTCGGATCGAAAAGCTTGAGATAAGGTGTTTAGCGCTTTCGGCGGGAGTTCTTCGGTGCCAAGCTCAATTAACAAAGTATCGGTTTTCATGTCACTAAAATCTGCTGAATGCGATCGCGGTCTCTCTAGCCGTCATTACCGAGCATGGGAAATCCAAGCGCCTCGCGAGTTTCGTAATAGGCCTCAGCAATGGCCCGCGCCAAGGTTCTTACCCGCAAGATATATCGCTGTCGCTCTGTTACCGAAATCGCATGTCGCGCGTCTAGCAGATTGAAGGTGTGCGAAGCCTGCACCATCATCTCATAAGCCGGTAGCGCGAGTTTTTTGTCGATCAAGGACAGCGCCTCGTTTTCGCAATCATTGAATTGTCTAAAGAGAATTTCTGTGTTTGCGTGCTCAAAATTGTAGGCAGACATTTCAACTTCATTTTGGTGATAAATGTCGCCATAGCTGACGCGTTGATTATCGCTGTTGTTCCACAATAAATCGTAAACGGAATCGACACCCTGCAAGTACATTGCAATGCGCTCTAAGCCGTAAGTGATTTCCCCGCACACTGGCTGGCAGTCCAACCCCCCGACCTGCTGGAAGTAGGTGAATTGCGTGATTTCCATGCCGTTCAACCATACCTCCCAACCGAGTCCCCAAGCGCCGAGCGTGGGCGATTCCCAATTGTCTTCAACAAAGCGGACGTCATGTACGTTCAAATCTAATCCGAGGTGTCGCAAAGATTCGAGATAAAGTTCTTGAATATTGTCAGGTGAGGGTTTCAGGACCACTTGAAACTGAAAGTAATGTTGCAGACGGTTGGGGTTTTCGCCGTAGCGCCCGTCAGTGGGGCGACGTGATGGTTGCACGTAAGCGGCCCGCCATGGTTCCGGCCCAATAGCGCGCAAAAAGGTTGCAGGATGAAATGTTCCGGCACCCATTTCCATATCGTAGGGTTGTGTGATGACGCACCCTTGATGACCCCAATAATTTTGAAGGGAGAATATTAATTCTTGGAAAGACTGTGGCGATTCAGCGCTCATGGCTAGCGATAAGGTCCAAAAATCGAGCTAAAAAAAACCGGAGCAGTATATATTGCCCATGCCTTGATTCATACGTCTGCCCCGATATCCTGTGAAAACTCAAGTTTCTAGTCGGTTCGCCGCTGTACCTTGTACGAACGCCACGTCGCACGGAGGGACTGCAAGTAATGATCGGCATGCGTACTGAAGAGAGTGCCATATGGCACGCGCTGATGACCAAATCCCAAACGATATCTAAGATTCGGCTTACACCGACCGTTGAGGCTTATGTGTCGGAATTAGTGATTCGCGCAATGAGTGCGCGACGCAGCACGGTGGAATCGACGCAAGATGGGTTTTTGCTCGGCTCTGAACACGGCGAACTTCACACCATTGGTGACGAGTGTTTGATACTTGCGGGATTAATGCCCGAACGCGCGATCCAAGAAGAAATCCCCGTCAGTTTTTTTGTGAACATGGCGTTCCGCGCATATACACAACTGGGCGAAGACTACGTCGATTCGGTTTACAGTGCGCTGGCAGCGAATCTAGTCGACTGCATTGACGTATTGCACACCCTGCGGGAAATCGAAGTGGGGGAACCGTGCATTGATCCGCTGAATGCGTTCGAGCTTTGGAGCGAGGCGGGTAGCCAACACGCGTGGAACTATTTGGTCGATTCGACGAACGCAGTGCCTGTTAGTGCCGAGTCGTTCGCTGTGCATTAAGCAACGATGACGGGATAACGTTATCGCTCTTCGTTCGCGTCGGTGTCTTCTTCTTCCTGTGGTTCGATCAAATCAGTCAAGCGTTTATCAAGCATCCGCATCTTGAAGGCGGGCAGCTTGTATAACCAACCTGCAGTTTTCGTATTTAGTGCTGCGACCTCATCTGCTACCGACATAGCAGGTTCGTTTGCTGATTCATTGTCGCTTCCCTCGCTGTTCGGTTCAGCCACAACATCCTTTTCATTGTGAGCGAATGACATTCTGACGTATTCGTTATCTTGATAATCGAAGCGTTCGAGTTTTGCACTTAAGCCGTCGAAAGTCAGCGCGTCTACCGAGCCGCGCGCCGTAGAATCAGCCACTTTATCCGCACTAATCACGTCTTCGAAGCGCACAGACAGTAGCAAGGCGCCGAGACTGGAAACGGTTGCTCGCGATTTCGCCTTAAATCCCTCCGGGATATTCTGCACGGTGAAAAAATTGTCGCTCTGCGCGCTTTTCTCGATCACTACCGACTCCTCACCATCTGGCGTGATCGTGATTCGGCGTACTCGGGCGGTATCGATATCGGCGATATCGGGGTCTATCCAATCGTCTATCTGCGCGCTGATGTCTAAATTGCCGGACACTAAATAAGACGGTTCATCGCTGACTCGGCGAATGTAGTAATTTGGCTCTCCGAGTGCACGTCCCTGACGTTTGTTGCCGACAATCAGCGACACCAATTGTTGACCTTGCTTGTCTGTGACATCAACCCGGACGCCTTGCGCATCGCCTTCGGTGGGGTCGTTCACGCCTAAGGTTGCGTATTTCTCTTTAACCGCAGTTTTGCGTTCGATCACGGAAGTATTAGCAATTTGCAGGAGGGTGCTTTTCACGTTGTCGAATTTCGCCGGGAAATTATCTCGATTGCTAAGTACCCATTGTTCGCCACTGCGAACGAGCTTCGTTGCTGAATCAGAAGATCGAATGAGCAGAGAGTCGATTTCGGTAATGTTATCGAGCAGCTCGGGGTAGAGCGTGTCCGATGCTAGATCGACGGTGGGCGCATTAGTTTTTGAAACTTGCCATGCGCCGATAACGACAGCGGCGGTCACGATAAGGATGATGATATTTCGCGTGCTCATAATAATTAACTATTGAGGCGTCGATGATTAAAAACGCTTAAACCCACAGCAAAGAGTAAGATCAAGATTGGAACCGCGGCAATATTCAGAAATTTCAGGTGCGTGCCAAGTTGCTCAATATTTTTCTGTAAATCGTGTTGAACGGCGCGCAGTTCTTTGCGGGTTTTTAGCTGCTCTTGGCGGAACAAATCAATTTCTTTGCGTTGTTCGGGCGATAAGATGACTTCACCGGCACCACCTGTTTGCTGTTGCAAGGCTTCGATCTTGGCTTCGGTTTCTTCGAGTTTTGATTGCAGGGCTTGCTCTCGGTCGCGAAATTGCGCTTCAGCATCTTTTTGAATTTGCTGTACCACCGTGAACGGGCGTGAATATTCCCCACGGCTGCGTAAGCTGATTAGGTCATCGTTGCCGCCCAGATTGTCTACGGCGTTGATCAAGAAATCAGCGTTGTTGGCAAATGCCTGCGGCATTTGCATGCCCAAAAAGTTTTGGTAGTTGACCCAAAACCGATCCGCAAGTATGTCAGTGTCGGCAACAACGATCACGTTGATGGGAGAGGCTGACTTTGCTAAAAAATTCTCGTCGCTTGGCGCCCGACCTTCGGTTTCGTCCAACGGTCGACCATCGGGATAGGCGGTTTCTACTTCGCCTTGAATGCGCGCCGCAATCGTGATTTTGCCGCCGCCGGGTTCAAAATTTTGCAGCAGATCTGCCGGACTACGAACAAACAACAAGGCGCCGCGCTCCAGCTCACCCGCATTCTCACTGGTTTGCAAGAGCGGTGTGAATGTCGTCGTTGCGCCTTCGGTTGGTTTTAGAGAACCCGCAGACCCCACATTTACGGAATTCAGTTGATTAGTCACGAAATCGTCGGCGTTCAAGTTCGCTTTTTGTAGGCTCAGCCAGGGTAGGTATTCAACTTCTTGCGGGCCGGTTTCGCTGCGAAACTGTACGCGCACTGCGGTGCCCAAATCTGCAGCCACTTTTTCGTCCACCATTTCGAGACCCCACTTCGCAAATAGTGGCGCGAGGTCCGAACTCGTGTCCGGCATTACCATAGGGTTTTCCGGATCCGGTTGCGTTTGATCCTGTTCGGCGAACGGGTCAACAAATACAATGGCGCGACCGCCGCGCAGCACAAATTGGTCAATGGCATAGAGTGCTTTAGCTGAGAGTTTTTTCGGATGAACTACGATTAATGTGTCGATGCCTTCCTCAATCTCGGCTACCGTATCGCTGACCTGAGTGACGTCATAGACTTCTTTAAGTAAGGTGATTGCACCCCATTCGCGATCCGTCACTCTGCCTGTGGTTGGGTCTGGCGCATTCGCAAACACGGGTAAACCAGCCAGTAAGCCGATTTTTCGTTTCTTCGGGTTGTTCAAGGTATAAATGATTTTGGTCAAATCATATTCGAGCGATTCTTCCCGATCAGGGCTCAGGATCGGCATTGGAATTTCGTCGTCCGTTGAATTGGTGGCGACCAATCCTAAATAGCCTTTTTCCCCTGCTGCGTTGAGCGGAATTGGCTGAATACCAAACCCTACCGCTTGATCTTCGGCTTCTGAGAACGGCTCGGGGTTAATCACTTGGAGTTTGATTTTCCCAGCACTGATCGCCGCATATTCTTCCAACATGTCCCTCACGCGACGTCCGTAGGTATTGTACTGAGGGATATTGGCGAATTGCTTGGTGGAAAAATAAAAGCGCACGTTAATCGGTTCTTCGAGCGATTTTAAAATGTTGTGAGTGCCTTCCGATAACGTATGCAATCGGTTCTCAGTCACATCTAAGCGCATCGAATTGAGCGATTGGTTTGAGATGATGTTTATGCCGAGGAACAAGGCCAAGGCAATGAGTAAACCGGATCCGGTAATGAGATTCGTATTCATGCTGCGTGCCTAACTACTTTTCTTCGCTTCAATTGCTAAGGTATTTGCGTACAACCAAAAAGCAATGAGCGAGGCGAAGTAAATGATGTCTCTAACGTCTACCACGCCTTTTAGGATGGATTCGAAATGCGTTAGAAAACTGAACGAACTGATTGCGTCGACAATCACCTGCGGCGCCCACGTACTGAATAAATCGAGTACTACCGGAAAACCACTTAAGTTGAAGGCAAAGCAAATAATAAAACTAATCACGAACGCGATAACCTGGTTTTTCGTTAACGCTGAGATGCACGAGCCAATGGCTAGACATCCCCCAGCGAGCAGCAAGCTGCCGAGATACCCTGCGGCAATCACCGTATTATCAGGCTCGCCAAGATAGTTGACAGTAATCCACACTGGAAAAGTTAGCGCTAATGCGATGGTGGTGAAGCACCACGCGGCAAGAAATTTCCCGATCACGGCCTCAACCAACGATACGGGCAAGGTCATCAGGAGCTCCAGGGTTCCGGTCTTTCTCTCTTCCGACCACAGCCGCATAGAGATGGCCGGGATTAGCAGCATATAAAGCCATGGATGAAACCTAAAAAAAGGTTCCAGGTCGGCCTGTCCACGCTCATAAAATCCGCCTATGTGGAAAGTGAAGATGCCGGTCATTAGCAAGAAGATTACGATAAAGACGTAGGCAACTGGGGTCGCAAAATACGCCATAAGCTCGCGCTTCAAGATTGTGATTATTCGACTCATGAGCGTGCATCCTCCCCGGCTGAGCCGATCGTGATTGTGCGGAACACCTCATCAAGCCGTCCTGGTTCAACAAATAGCTGCGCGTTTGCCCAGCCGTTCGAGCTTAGGCAAGCCTTAACGTCATCAACGATGCTGGCATTATCTTTAGCGACGGCGGTAAGCATTAATTGGTCGTCGTCATTAGGAGATTGTTCCACGTCACTAACGCTGTCGATCCCGTTGAAGGCACTAACGACAGCTGGCGCGATGCTGTTATCAACGCTTACGTTCACCGCGTTGTGGTAGCGCGATCGAGCGGCTAACTGGCTGGGCGTGCCGGAAAATAGGACTTTGCCTTTGGCGATGATCACTGCGCTTGAGCAAACGGCATCCACTTCTTCGAGGATATGCGTAGAGATGACGATCGCTTTATCGTGGGCTAGATTTGCGATTAACGACCGGACTTCATGTTTTTGATTTGGGTCGAGTCCGTCGGTCGGCTCATCCAAAATTAACACTTCCGGGTCATGTAATATCGCTTGCGCTAACCCCACCCGACGTTTGAAACCTTTCGACAGGGTTTCAATCGGCTGATTGACCACGCCCTCAAGATTGATCTGCTCGATGGCGTAATCGATTCGTTCGGATTTACGCTTGCCGTCCAAGCCGCGAATGTCGGCAATGAAATCAAGGAAGCCGGCTGGCGTCATTTCGCCATAGGCAGGCGCGCCTTCCGGTAGATACCCAATTTTCTCTTTCGCTTGCAGGGGATGGGTTAAGACATCGTGACCGCAGACCGAGATTTGTCCGGCCGTCGGCGCAAGGAATCCGGTGACCATTTTCATGGTGGTCGATTTTCCCGCCCCGTTTGGTCCTAAAAAGCCCAAGACTTCGCCGCGCGAAACCTCTAAATCAATTCCATCCACCGCAACGAGGCGGCCGAAACGTTTATGCAGGCCCTTAACCGAAATTAAGTTTTCCATGTTGTTTTATCTTTGCTTTTAATGGTTCGCTAGTGGGGAATATCTATTCACCACAAGATACGTCTAATGCGGTGAAAACGGCTTTATTGTGAGTTTTTGGGACGATTCCCCGAGGCGGCGCAATGTTCCACAAACTCGCCATGCCGTCAACTCTATGACTGACTTGGCTGAACGGCGAAAGTTTCAACATTTCTCACGAGTCGCAGGTGGCGCGTTGCTGGAGTTTTACTTCGCAACGCAAAATTAACATTGCGCCACATTATTCCCGCCGTAAGTCATAAAGCTGTAATAAGTTATTAATTTCATTGAAATATTACATCCCCAGAATATGACAAACGAACGGAGAATCAGCATGAGTAGTTTTGACCAACCTTCCACCGCCCACTTATCAGCCCGTGCAATTCAGCACTATCGAAGTATTTTTATTTCCGATGTACACCTGGGATTCAGCGGCGCTAACGCGACGTTTTTACTGGACTTTCTCCGTTCGGTGACATGCGAACGGCTTTACTTAGTGGGCGACATTATTGACGTCTGGCAGATGAAAAAGCGACCTTATTGGCCCCAAGCTCACAATGACGTCATTCGAACGATTCTTGGTAAAGCGAAGCACGGCACCAAAATTATTTATGTGCCGGGCAATCATG
>JBCCFA010000137.1:0-9693 GCA_039029975.1 Pseudomonadota bacterium | reverse complement strand
GCGTAATAAATGCAACAACGCCCAGGTCGCGCCACGGGCTTCATAGAATACATCGTCGATCTCAAAAAAACCGGTTCTATCGACGACGACTTCGGGCGTTGCGGTCGCCTGCTCTGCGGCCGGCTCACCGGCTAAATCGGTGTTGATTCTGGCTTGCCCCACGCTCGCACTCAGGCGTTGAGACAAATCGCCGAGGCGTTTTTCGATGACCGCCAACCAAGCGCGGAGATTGTCAGCCCGCGCATAGAACTGCGCGTGCGTTTCGTCCGCCTCACCCAAGTCGGCAAGAAACTCATTCAACGCGCTCGCAGACTGCTGATACTCTTCTTCAGCAGAAGGGAACATCCAGGCCTCATGGTCAATACGAATTCTGTTATCGGCCGTAATTAGCGCCGCATGTTCGGTAGACTGCGTTTGCGAACGACTTAGATCATTGCGTAAGGTAACAATCATGTCTCTCACCTGGACCAACACACCCCATTCCCAGCTAGGCACGTTGTCCATGATAATTGCGGGCGGCGTGACGTCATTGGATAAATAGCCACCACGCTTGTCCAAGATGCTGTAAATCAACTGTCGGGTCGCTGCCACCGTTAAGTAACCGGTGACTAACTTATGATTGTTTTCCTCTGCGTGGGCCGCAGCCGCGCTACGAACATCGAAACTGTCTGGACGATGATCAAAGGTCAGCATTAGAACCATCACCAACACCACGGCAAATACACTCGCGACCAACGCACCACGACGTATGCGCACCGGTTTGTCGGGATGCGTTCGAATTGATTGTAAATACTCGCGGAATTTGCTCATGTGCTCAGCGATACTCTAATCGATGCTTAAAATTTCGCTTGCAAGACGCGATCAATGGCAGGGATAGCGCCAATTTCCGATAGGGTCTCGGCATCCAGCGAATCTCTCACACCGATAACCGCAATTGCTTGGTCTTTGTCATTTGCCAATCCCACTTGCATACGGCGGATATTAATCCCTTTACGTCCGAGTATTTCGCCAACCGCGCCGATAACACCCGGGCGATCTTCATGGCGGGTGAAGATTAGGTGTCCTTCGAGTACCGCTTCGATCTGGTAATCATTAACCCGAACCAAGCGCGGATACCGCTCGTCGAACAAGGTGCCTTCAAGACACAAACTAGTCTCACCGGCATTGCCGGTAACGCGAATGCTCGATAAATAATCGCGCGATTCTTCCGAAGCCATTTCGGTAAGTTGAATGCCTTGGCGTTTAGCAAGATGGCCCGCGTTCACTTGATTTACAGGAATTGATAAATGACTTTGTAACAAGCCAACCATCGCTTCGTTCGAAATAGGGCCTTTTTCAAGTTTCGCCGCGTGACCGTAATACCCGATAGATAACTCGCCCAAGGGCTCCTCGACCATTAAGCTTAACAGCTGCCCCAAATTTTTTGCTAAGCGCATGTGTGGCTCAAGTTGTTCAAGCTTCTCGGGTGCAACGGACGCGGTATTCACCGAATTAATCACTTCGCCTTTAATTAGAAAGGCTGCAATTTGATCAGCAATTTCGACACCGACAGCCGTTTGCGCTTCGCGGGTGGACGCACCTAAATGCGGTGTAAACAAAATATTTGGCACATCTAGCAAAGGCGAATCTGCCGGCGGCTCATTATCGAACACATCCAACGCCGCGCCGGCCAGGTGTCCTGAGTTCACTAAATCCACGAGCGCTTGTTCATCGATTAGTCCACCGCGCGCACAATTAATTAAGCGCGCGCCAGGTTTCATCGCGCTCAGGCGTTCTCGACTTAAGAGTCCGCGAGTGTCTTTAGTGACGGGACAGTGCAGCGTGACGTAGTCGCTACGCTCAAGCAGCGTATCCAGATCGGCCGCCTCAACACCGAGATCGGCAAAAGTGCTGGCCGTCACAAACGGGTCAAAGCCCAGCACTTTCATGTTCAAACCCAGACAGCGGTTCGCCACAATGCGCCCAATCGTGCCAAAACCAACAATGCCAACACACTTGCCGCTGAGTTCGGCACCCACGAATTTAGATCGCTCCCACTTGCCGCCGCGCACAGAGGAATCGGCGCGTGGTAAATGCCGACTTAAGGAAAACATATGAGCGATCGCTAATTCAGCGGTAGTCGTCGCATTGGCGTCCGGTGTGTTTAGCACAACGATACCGCGCTCAGTTGTTGCTTCCAGATCGATATTGTCGACACCGATACCCGCGCGACCGACCACTCTTAACTTGGTTGCCGCCTCCAGTAGTTCACCACGTATCTTTGTTTCACTGCGGACAATAATTGCATCGGCTGCGGCCGCATGCGGTATCGCTTCAGCAACGCTCAAACCCGGCGAAAAGTCAATTTCCAACTCTGGGTAATGCTTCAGCGCATCAACCCCTTCGTCAGCCAGTTTGTCTGCAACAAATACTTTGTACATAGTCACACAGTGCCGTTAATCAATATTCACATGAATAATGTGGTTTGGAGGATCAGCCAATCGCTTGCAAGGCATCTGCATACGCCCATTCAAGCCATGGCAGCAATGCCTGCAGATCGGACGTTTCGACAGTTGCCCCACCCCAGATTCGAAGGCCAGGCGGCGCGTTCCGGTAAGCGTTTATATCGAAAGCAACGCCTTCTTCTTCTAATCTCGCTACCATGTGTTTACACAAAGCGGCTTGAAAGTCTTTGTCCTTGGCGACAACATCCGAAGCGGTGAGACGCAAACAAATTGACGTGTTCGAGCAAATTTCATCAGTTGCCGCAAGGAATCCAATCCACGGCGTGCGCGCAACCCAGTCTTGTACAAGCGATAAGTTCGCCTGCGAGCGCCGACATAAGCCGTCGAGGCCACCCACTTGTTCCGCCCAATTTAGCGCATCTAAATAATCTTCAACGCATAACATCGATGGCGTATTAATCGTCGCCCCCTCGAACAAAGCGCGATCAACTTTGCCTTTTTTTAGCATTCGAAAAATTTTCGGTAAGGGACGCGGATTGTCATAACTTTCCAGTCGTGCAACGGCACGGGGACTCATCACTAAGACACCGTGCGCCCCTTCGCCGCCAAGTACTTTCTGCCAGGAAAAGGTCACCACGTCGAGTTTCTGCCAGGGAAGCGACATAGCGAACGCAGCGGACGTTGCGTCACAAATGGTGAGCCCATCGCGGTCGTCGGCAATCCAATCGCCGTTCGGTAACTTGACGCCTGACGTGGTGCCATTCCAAACGAAGACAACATCATGCGCAAAATCGACCTCGGATAGGTCGGGTAATTCACCGTACGGTGCGAGAATTTGATTCGCGTCTGAAATTTTCAAGACGTCGACAATGTCGGTTACCCACTCCTGACCAAAACTTTCCCAGGCGAGTACATCAACCGGTCGCGGACCTAGCAAATTCCACAACGCCATTTCAACGGCTCCCGTGTCGGATGCCGGCACAATGCCTACTAAATACTCATCGGGCACACCAAGAATTCGACGGGTCTCATCGATAGCCCGTTTCAAGCGCGCCTTTCCGGCTTTTGAGCGATGGGAACGGCCCACTAAGGCGGCAACTAAGGCTTGGGGCGTCCAGCCGGGACGTTTCGGGCACGGGCCGGAGGAAAAACTTGGCTCGAGGGGTTTTTTCGCAGGTTTTAACACAGCTGTAGGCACGGCGTCTTTCATCACACGCGGGTTGCTCATCGGAGACGCGAATTCTACTTTGCGATGCAGCAATTGCAATCAAAGTTTTATCGTATTGGACGATTTTTAGCTTTGCTGTTCGAAGGCCTCACAAAGATGTTCCAGGATTCGCACCCGGGCGTACCGTTTATTTTGCGCCGGTACGACGCGCCATGGTGCCCAACTGGTGTCGGTTCGCGCAATCATTTCGTTGACCGCCTGCTCGTATTGCGGCCATTTTTCACGATTGCGGTAATCATCGGCGGTAATTTTATGCTGCTTGTGTGGCGTTTCTTCGCGTTCTTTAAAACGTCGCAACTGCTCATCGGGGGAGATATGTAGCCAGAATTTGCACAACAATGTGCCGTGCTCCACGAGCGCTTGTTCGAAATCGTTAATTTCGTCGTAGGCTTGCCGCCAACGTTCAACTGACGCATATCCCTCAACCCGCTCTACCAACACGCGGCCGTACCAACTGCGGTCATAAATTGTCGTGTGACCAGCGCGCGGGATGTGTCGCCAAAACCGCCACAAATAATGATGCGCCAACTCCTCATCTGTTGGTGCAGCAATCCTAATCACTTGGTAGCGACGCGGGTCCAGTGCAAACGTTAAGCGCCTGATGGCACCGCCTTTACCAGCAGCATCCCAGCCTTCGAATACGATAACCTTGCTCGTGCCTTTCTCGTTTGAGCGACGGTGCAAATCAGCTAAGCGCGATTGATAGCGCTTCAGGCGCCGCTCATATTTGGATTTGGATAGCGATAATCCTAAATCAATGTCTTTCAGAAAATTGCGCGATGATGACACCGACTTGTCGTCGTCAATCTTTTTAAGAAGCGCAGGTGCCTTAATCGAGCGTTCGATCCGTTGTTCCACATCACGCGCGATATACCAGGCACAGGAGGCCGGATCTGAGCTGGACAGCAACGCCCACGGCGCGATATCGAGATTACTTTCGCCCAACACCTCGGTTGCGCACTCAATGTAGTCATCGTAAATCTTCGTGCTTTTTTGATCTTCCTTGCTAACCCGCCAGGCGGTGTGTTCATCCGCGAGCAGCGTATCGAAACGGTGGCGCTGCTCGCGCTTCGAAAGGTGCAACCAATACTTGAGGATGATCGCGCCATCGTTAACTAAATCGGATTCGAACTGGTTGATGTGACGAATAATTCGATGAAACGTGCGCTTGGTAATCTTGTTTTTAGCGCGTTTAAGAATGGCTTCCGTGTACCAAGCACCCGTGTAGGTGGCGATTGTGCCGCGTGGCGGTACACTCATCCAATAACGCCAAAACAGCGGCCTTTCCCGCTCTTCATCACTGCGTTTCGAGAATGCAAAGGCACGCACGTCTCTGGGATCTAGCCATTCGCTAAAAGCGCGTATCACATGGCCAGTGCCGCTGCCGTTCACACCAGCCACGATAATCAATACCGCCCGATTTGCGTTTCTAAGGGCCTTTTGTTTTTCAAGCAAGGCAAGCCGCAACGCCGACTCCGCGGAGTCGTCGCCGACAAGGTCAGTAGGTCTCGGCAAATTCTTTAACGATATCAATACCGAGCTTCCGGGAAATACATGTTGCTAGTTGAGGCCAGAGACTTCCTTAACTCACGGCATCATCTTTAGTTTGGCGTGAAGTAAGCGCCTGAATCTCTATATCGCCACCCAAATGTTGTTTTAAGGTAGCACGCATATCCTCTACTTCTTTATATAAGGCGTTGGCGGCGTGAAGTTTGTCTTCAAATTGACGTCGCGCGTCTTGCAGCTGGGCTTTTTGCGCCGTGACTTTGTTCGCCAGTGCCATCAGCTTGTGATAGTGCTTACGCAATTGCAGTTCTTTTTGCTTGTAATGGACATCGACCTTTCGTTTGTAAGCCGCTTGGCGTTTTTTAACTTCTTGAGCGGCAACTTGCTGTAAGCGTTTGAGCTTGCGACCGTAGCCTTCTTCTATTTTCGAGACTTGTTGTTTGACCTGCTGATTTAATTGATCGCGCATGCGGTTTTCAAACTCGCGCATCATCGCGGCAATCGGATCATCGTTAAGATTCAGGTCATCGATCTTGTTGTCAGCTAGATCAATCTCGGCCGGCAGCGGGATATTGGTGTCAACGAGCAAAATATTCGGGTTTGCAGTCTCGCTTAGGTGCTGCACGCGGTCAGCGCCTCCGGTGACATCCATATCTAACGGCGGCGTACTATTTGATTCGACACCTGTGCGTTCATCTTCCGTACCAACCACCCCGTTATTCAAAACGTGTTGGCTGCGCTCCATTTCGTCGATTAAATCAGCGAGCCGCTTACCGGTGGCGGTTTGGGCATAGTCGTTCTCGGGTACGGTCTGGCGCGCCTCCAGCTCTTGCTCTTTTTCCAAATAGACCCGATCGATTCGGTCTATGGTGTTTTCAAGTCGGTTTATTGCCTCATCGGAAGACACGTTATTTCCCCTTTTTTGATTGCCGTCTGACCAATTTGCTGACTGTCGATTTGCCCGCAGTGCCGTCGCGATATTTTGCCACCGCTCGTCACTTGTCGTCATGTTGTTATCGTCTTCGGGGACAAAATGTTGCCGATTCTCCAGCACGTCCCGCAATTCCTCCACCGTGCCGTCAAGGTAACGTACTGAGACCCCTCTCTCAAGCAGTAAAAATGCCCCAACCGCATTTTGACTCGCAGATTCGCCGCACACGATATATTGATATTCCTTATCCAAACGCGCAGCCTGTAAACGAATCACATTAAAGGGGATATTTAATGCCCCTATAATAGGATTTGCCGCAGCCATTTCAGGGTAGCGAATATCAATACAACGAGCCTCTTCTGCCAGCGCATTGTCCAAGCCGTCACCCGCGACTGGCTTGAGCAACGGCGTTTGAATCAAATCCTTGAAGTCCGTTTTGGCTAGACGCATCAGTACACCGTCGGTCAACATGGTCACCGTTGCCCCGCGCTCGCGATCGGCAACCAACGCCTCCTCACCAAAAGCATCTCCAGGTTTTAGATCGGCCAGATGGATCGCGCGCCGAGCGCCGGAGATTTGGCGCGTGACTTCGCAAAACCCTTGTTCGATGACGAAATAGTAATCGCCAGGCTGACCTTGTTCGATAACGACCTGATCGGCGCGCACTTCGAAACGCGCCATTTTTTCAAATACACCTTGGATATTTGTTGCGGGGAGATCGGAAAATAACGGCGATTGCAGCAAGCGGATCATCCAATTGGACGATTTTTCCTGCGCGATATCGCTGACCTCAAGGCTCGCCTGCGGGCTTACTAATTTTGCCTCGCGCATTTCATGCGCCAAGCTATCGCTTGGCACAATTGCGATCGCGGCATCGGTCACCGATTTGATGCTGTGTCTTTTTGCACCAGGCCGATCGAAAGCACGTTTCGCCGCCACGCTATCTGCGCTAATTTGTTTAATTGGCTTATGCTGCCAATAGAGCGTGACCGCCCCATCTAATAGATAATAGAGGTTGTCGTCGTCATCGCCTTTACGATACACATAAGTATCGGCGACGTAGTTTCGCACTTCGCAGACAGCAAGTACCGTGTCTTGACGGTCTTTAGGTAGCCGATTAATTGGCACAAGTGCACGCAGGTGCTCACGGTATTGCGATAGCTGGCCCATTTCCCCACAACAAAAAACCGTCGATTATGATGGATTGCCTGACGCCGCGGGTGGGCTGAATATTATTTTTATTTGATAACTAAGGTGCCCGGCGCAACGAGGACTATACGGTTGGCTGTGATGAACAACAACCGAGTGAATAGCAAAACGTGTACTACTTCCGGTTTTCGCGATGGGTCTAAATAGCGGCCGCCAAGCAACCTAATTCAATGAGTCATTTTTCGTGTTGGCCACGCATTAGAACAACGCATTCCCATACTTTTCGGTGAAAACAATTTCGCTCAGAGCTTGGCGCCGTAGTTTGGTGGGGAACGGACGAGCCGGCCACCCAAGGGTGACCATGGCGGCGGTAGATATGTGCTCGGGTATGCCGAGCAAGTCTTTTACCGCTGGCTCGGTTACACAAAGTAAGGTCGTTAACGCCGCGCCCAACCCTGCCTGGCGGGCCGCTAACAGTAAATTTTCTACGCCTGTATAGATTGATGCGCCGCCGACAACGCTCAACCGCCCTAATTCCGTATCTGTTGGATGCACGTCGGCGAGATTGGCGCATACGATTAACATCACCGGAATGTCGACCAAATGATTGGCAAAGTGATCGGCGTCGCTCACTATTTTTGGCAAACCACCAATCCGCGTATCACCGGATTTGATGCTGTCAACGTAGGCGTTCCAAAGCGGCAAGTATAAATCCTGTAATTTTTGTTTCGTTGCGGTTTCACGGACCACCACGAAGCTCAACGGTTGGCGGTTACCCCCACTCGGCGCCCAGCGGGCCGCGTCCAGCACTGCCCCCAATATGTCATCGGATACCGGTTCTTCGGTGTAATAACGACAGGTTGCGTTGGATTTGAGGACGTCATTGAGTTCCATATCTGTGGCTCGTGGTTAGCGGGTCGATGGATCGAAGAATAACAAGGGTACTGGTGAAACACGAGTGACAGGCGCTTACCGCTCGTGAGCGGTTTAATGAAAATCGCGCGAATCAATACTTAAGCGGCCTAACATGTCGGTGTAATCAAATAATCGCTTGGCGATAACATGTATGACTTCGCCGTCGCGTTGAATTTCCCCAATAACGCCCATCAGTTTTGCGCCTAATAACTCTCTACGCTGTGACTCGACTAAACTAGACCAAACGACCAGATTAATACTGCCGGTCTCATCTTCTAAGGTAACAAACACAACACCTGTGGCAGTGCCTGGGCGTTGACGGGTAACCACCAAGCCGGCTGTTTTAATCGTCGATCCGGCGGTGATTAACGCAATTTCATCGGCGGTGACATAGCGCTTTGCGGAAAAACGTTCTCTTAATAACGCCAGAGGATGCGAACCCAGCGTTAAGCCCAGGCTGGCATAGTCAGCCACAACATCTTCTCCGTCGGTGGGCGGCCGTAGCATGGGCGTCGCCTCATTTGGGATCGCAGGACCAAAAATCGGCGTTGGCTCTTCCACCCCTAAACTTGCCCAATTTGCTTGATGACGATTGCCGGCTAATGAACGTAAAGCCCCGGCTTTTGACAAGGCATTCATATCGCGCCGATCAAGCTGTGCTCGATGCGCCATTTCGTTGGTATCGGCAAAAGCCTGTGCCGTCCGGGCTGCACATAAGCGCGTACTGCTCTGTTCTTTAAACCCTTTCACTAATCGAAAACCTAAGCGCATGGCTGGCTTGTGTCTATCCGTGCCTGATTTTTCAAGCGTACATTCCCACTCGCTATGACGTACGTCTACCGGTAGCACCTCAACGCCATGCCGTCGCAAATCTTGCACTAGCTGGGCAGGCGCATAAAAACCCATGGGCTGACTATTTAGTAATGCAGCGGTAAACGCCGCCGAGTGATGACATTTCATCCAGGCTGAAACATAGGCAAGGAGCGCAAAACTTGCCGCATGCGATTCTGGGAAACCATATTCACCAAAGCCTTGTATTTGATTGAAGATACGTTCAGCAAATTCACCTTCGTAACCACGTTCACGCATGCCGTTGATCAGCTTGTCGCGAAATTTTTCAAGCCCTCCATTACGTTTCCAAGTGGCCATAGAGCGCCTGAGTTGATCGGCTTCACCACCAGTAAAGCCCGCCGCCACCATTGCGATCTTAATCACCTGCTCTTGAAATAAGGGTACGCCCAAGGTCCGCGACAATACCGATTCCACCTCTTGACTCGGATATTCAATAGGCTCCTCACCGTTACGACGACGCAAATAGGGATGCACCATCTCCCCTTGAATTGGCCCGGGACGAATAATGGCGACTTCGATGACCAAATCATAATAATTTCTTGGTCTTAATCGAGGCAACATGGCCATTTGCGCCCGTGATTCAATTTGAAACACGCCCACCGTATCGGCATGCTGAATCATCGCGTAGGTTGCCGGGTCATCAGCAGGAATATCCGCCATTGTCAGGG
>JBCCFA010000136.1:0-9736 GCA_039029975.1 Pseudomonadota bacterium | reverse complement strand
TGACCAATGTCACTGTAACATGCTACATGAAGTACGCTGACTGGGCCTTACCCTTTGACCACTCTTTGTAACATGATCCGTGCAGCAAGTATGATGCGGGCTGGTGTGCATATTCACGTTCCACTTTTCTCCTTTGGTGATCGCCTTGTTCTTTATACTGTAGACTTGACTCGGCTGACATGGGTATCACCCAATAAAAGTGCTGCTGATGCATCAGGTCGGTCAGACGTTTTGAAAGGATTTGTTGCAGGGATTAGAAGCAAGCAGCGGATTGGACAAGGATTCTACGGCCCTGGCGGGAGGTATTTGGGAAGCCTTGTTGACGACCGCGGTTGGCTTATCAATCGCTATTCCTTTCACGATGATTCACGCTTGGTTGGAGTCCCGCCTAGACAATGTCACCGAGATGACCTCGGATTTACTAACCCGAGTATTAACGTCCAACGTTAATACTGGTTCGGGCGACGAATAGCAAATCCCGCAGCTTTGCCAGCAGCTTAACGTGTTGTTAACAAAACGCCGAGCGTCCTCAAAATTATCGCTTACACCACTGATCGACGTGGTTTTCATCTTATTGATTTTTTTTATGATCGAGAGCGATTTCCTGCGACCTTATGTCATGGATCTCACTCACCAATCAGGCGGCGCCGCACGCCCGGACTCAAACCACACGCCTATTTTGATTGAGCTTCACAGCGATAACACTTACTGGATTAACAAAACTCGACACTCTTTCGACAATATCGAATCAGTGTTGGTTGATTTTCACGCAAGCGTGAAATCGCCAGTTGTGATCGCGTCGGATCCTGGCGTCCTATTGCAGCAAGCGGTCGATATTTTAGACATCGTTCAGAATCTTGGATTTAGTAATGTTTCATTGCAAAAAGCTAAAACTTTCGAGTAGCGGGTCCCGTGCAACGATATGGCAATTGATCTAACCCAAGGTTCGCGCGGTCGACGCGGATTGGGCGCAGCTAAAAAAGAAAATAAGCGCCCAGAAAACGTTATTCCGATGATCAATATTGTTTTTCTACTATTGCTGTATTTTATGGTGGCTGGGAATCTGCACCTTGATCTGGAAGTAACGCCCCCTTCATCAAGTGCCACCAACGAACCTCCCCAAGGGACGCCGCAATTAGCGGTGCAGGCAGACGGAACATTATGGTTACAAGGTCGTCAAATAAAAATGTCGCAGATTAGCGTCGATTTATCTGATATTTTCAAAGGCCACGTAGTTCAGATATCAGCTGATGCGAAAACAGATACAGTAATCGTTGCTGATGTGATAAACGCACTCGGCGAAGCAGGCGCTAAACACATTAGTTTGTTGTCTTTGCAACGCTAGACTTCAAACTATGAGAATTTCGTCTTCCATACACGTATTTTTATGTCGAGAATTCTAACGAGATCACTGTGGTGTCAATAAAACGCATTCCAATTTGGGTTTTTTTATTGATCCTGTCCGTAATTGTTCACGCGATTTTGTCTTGGAAAATTGGCCGTGACATTGAATTTACGGTTAGCGAGCCAGTCGAAAACGAAATTCGCCTGTCGGTAACCAGACCGCCACAACCACGCGCTTTAGAGCGCCCACCACCGGAAGAGATGCTTGAGTTTGAGGAGGACGTGGAACTCGAGCCGCCGGAAATACTGGTTAAACCAACGGCAGTTACGCCACCACCCCCTGATGTGCCGGTCGCATTAACGGCCCAATCCGGCGGCATGACAGGATTGGAAATCGCAAATCCGATTGCGGCTTTACCTATGGGGAAAGGATTTGGCACCGCGGGATTTGGTGTAGGAATCGGGAACGCCTTAGGTAATTCCTCTAATCGATTTGCAGCTTACGTGGAGAGTCTGCGAAACAACGGGTTGGACGTTGTGTTCGTCGTTGACGCAACCGGCTCCATGTCTTGGGTTATAGAAGAGGTGAAGTTCCGAATCAACGATATCACGCAAATGGTGAGGTCTTTGGTCCCGATAGCGAGATTTGGCATTGTTGCATTTCGCGATCCCAAAGATCCGGAATTCGTAACCCGTACCCAAGAATTAACTTTTAGTACCGCAAAGATGCGTGGATTTTTAGACAATTTGGTCGCGTTCGGTGGCGGCGACCTGTATGAAGCGATCGGCGCGGGCCTTCAAGTTGCCATTGAGGAAAGCGGTTGGAGGGCTGGCGCCCGGCATTTAATTATCGTGATAGGAGACGCGCCGCCGCGGCGCGAAGAGCTTTCGTCAATTGCGCGTAGAGTTGAAAACTGGACCCGTGTAGGCGGTGTTGTATCGACTTTGGACGTAGGCCCACAAGCGAACCCCGCGCTCATCGAAGCGAAGACGAAAAGAAAGGTTAACAGAAAACTCTACCGCAACGCGCCGTTATATGAATTCAGCGTCATAGCCGATGCTGGTGGCGGCGATGCGGCTACGTTGGAAGGAGATGTTCGCATCACGAAGAGACTCATTACGCTGATTATGGGCGATCAATTCGCCCGGGAAATGCGAGCTTTGCTAGAGGTCATCTAATGAATAGTTGTTTGGGTGGCTTGAGAAATCGTCGCGCGTTGTTAACGTTGTTGATAATCTTATCGTGTTCGCCACGTAGCCACGCCGCCGACAATTTAGCCCAGGCCCAGCAACTGCTTGCCTCTCTGTCTAACACGGCAACGACGGCACGTTTCGCTCAAGTCGCTCGTGAATTTGGACCGGTTATCGATGAAGTTCGTACGGGCTCGGCGTCGGTCAAACAATTACACGCATTACGGAAAATTACCGATCAATTTCGCGATAAGACGAGTGAACGGCTCAAAGCTGCGGAAACAGAGGCTGGCGGCAACGAAGGTGCGCTAGAAGCACTGTATCGATCGTCCGCTTGGGATGATTTGAGCTTCGCGTTGGCGGCGTTTCCTTATTGGGGAGCCTGGATAGATCTTGAGATCGCGAAGAAAATTAAAGACCCTGGGGAGCGGGCACCTTGGATCTGGAAAGCAAAGAAAGGCTTTCGCTCAACATCCGTGCAGATATTCCGGCCGAGCCTAGTCTATGGCGGATGGTTAGGGTTAGGGTACATCGCGTCTGCCGAGAAAAAATATGACCGCGCGTTATCAATTTTCGAGAGTTTGAAAAACGCGCTTGAAGTTGAGCCTGACAACCCGTTATATAAAGTTGTCTCGTTGGAATTACGTCTATTGCAAGCGCGAGAAGGTCAGGTTGACGGCTCGGGTGTCGCCACGACCGGAAAAATAGATAATCAAGAGGCGCAACTCCTGCGACTTGAAGCATTTTCTTTATTAGAAAAATATCGGACCTCCCAGGAGG
Organism: Pseudomonadota bacterium; assembly: GCA_039029975.1. GTDB lineage: Bacteria > Pseudomonadota > Gammaproteobacteria > JBCCFA01. Next base: position 6,421 of record JBCCFA010000136.1, on the reverse strand, counting down.
GTGGACGCGAGGCGGCGGCCCGGTTGAAGAAACTCGTCAGCTCCGGCTACGTCGATATGGATTTTGTTGCGCAGGTTGTAAATTACAGAGCAGAAATCGCTTCGTTTGATGTTGGTCCTTGGACCCATTTGGCTGCCGCGGAATACGCGTTCGAATACGGGCACTTTTTTGATGCTGTGCAAAAGTTTAAACGCTTTTTCGCCGGCGTGGGTAACGTGCCGGGCGTTGACCTAAGCCGCTATCGATATCGTCACGCCTTGGCAAACTATAAAGCAAAGCTATACGACGATGCCGCAAGAATTGCCACTAGCTTATCTCGGCGCGGTAATCTCGATCCAGAAATCAAGAAAGCGTCGATCAAACTTGCTTATGCCTCATTGTCCTCGCGACCCGGTCGCGGTACGCGTAGCGAACAGCGAGAATTACAAGATGCCGCTCAGCGGTTCGTGTCAGCGTATCCGAGTGATCCCGGAGCTGATGGGGCGCGTTTGACGATAGCCCAACTCACGAAAGATTCGCAGCAAGCATTTTATATGCTGGATAATGTGAAGAAGCCGAAAAAATTTCAGGGTGGTATTGAGCAAACCAAATTTTATTTGATGGCCAGAGATTTCGCTGCGGCATTGCGTAAAGGCAAGCAAAAATCACTCGCCCCAATTGCCAAACGCGGCATCCAGGCATTTAAGTCTTTGCCGAGTTCGGAGCGCCAAAAAGCGGATTCTTTAGCCATTGTTTTGCAGATGCGCGCTTTAGTCGATAACAATCCGGATAAGGTTCTGGCAGCTATCGATAAAATGGAAGCTAAATTAAAGCTCAGTATTACTGCACGCGAAGCCATGTTATGGGCCAGAATCAAGTGCTTCGAGCGACTGGGTAATTATGACAGCATGATTGCCTACTTATCCAAAATTGCTGGTGCCAGCCCTCAGGGATGGCAGATGGAACAAATCTATCCGGCGGTAAAAGCTTTGAGCGATGATCAAAAGCGCCTCGCTGTCGTTCGAACCATGTTACCTGGACTAACCAAGTTGCCGTCGATGGAGCGACGCTTTCGGGTGATGGAAATTGATGCAATGCTGGCGCTTAATCAGTTTGAGCAGGCTTACGAGACCTCGAAGAAATTTTTGGAGTTGTATCCGCGCGCCGGCGATGGATGGCGAGTGTTAGCAGTATCGGCGGGTAAGACGGGCAAACCCTTCGAAGCTGATAACGCTTGGAAAACGATAACCGAACGAGCAGATCCGCGCCGTGAGCTTTGGTGGGAAGGTATGTTATCGCGCGCCGAAATTAGAGCGGCCTCAACCAGGCCTAATGCAGCCTGCCAAATCTTAGAAGAAATCGCTGCTCGTAAGTCGCAAATGCCCGCTGGTTTAGTCTCGAAAGTGAAAGATGTCACGCAAGCCGTTAGATTGAAATCGAGCTGCAACTCGGTATCTAGCTGACCCTTCAAGCATATTGTTTGCCCTTAGCTGGGATTAAAATCGCGATCTTGATAAGCTAAGCCGGTGGTAAGGGGCGTCGCTTCCGGCTCATGTTGAGCATCCGACATGCCGTTCCGAAGTAAAGCAAATCACAACAAGAATTTTAGTCTGAGGGGATAACCATGTGGCGTGTAGGAATTGATGTCGGTGGCACATTTACCGACTTATTCGCGTGGAACGACGACACCGGAGAGCAGAGGACGGCGAAAACCTTAACTACCAAGGACGACCGATCGATCGGGGTGATGAATGCGTTGGCCGAAGCAAATATCAACGCTAAAGACGTGTCCTATTTAATGCACGGCACCACGACCGCCACCAATGCGCTTATCGAACGCTCGTTTCCGAAGGCTGGCATGGTTACCACCGATGGCTTTAGAGACACCATAGAAATTGGCCGTCAGCATCGCGCACATTTATACGATCCTTACCAGACTAAACCTAAACCAATTATAAAACGGCGCTGGCGTTATACCATCGGCGAACGTATTGACGTTAACGGCGACGTTGTGCGGCCACTGCCGAAAGAGCGGGCGTACGAAATTGCGGAAAAAATAAAATCGCAGGGTTTAAGCTCGGTGGCAATCGCATTCATCAATGCTTACGCAAGCGCGGCACATGAAGAAGCCATGCGGGATATTATTAAAGAGGTTTGTCCGGAAGTTTACGTTGTGTTGTCGGCAGAGACCCAGCCAGTTTTCCGTGAGCACGGCCGATTTGCGACGACTGCAATCAGGGCTGCGTTAATTCCGGTGATGGAAGCGTATTTCAACCGGCTCGAGGAAAGCTTAAAACGAAATGGGTTTACCGGGCGGCTGTTAATTTTAAAAAGCAGCGGTGGGGTTACCGGTGTCGACTACGCTAAGCAGCACCCAGAAGAACTTATTGAATCAGGCCCTGCTGGCGGGGTTGCCTATGCAGCATATTTGAGCCGCCTCGTCGGCGATTGTCCGAATATTATTCATACAGATGTCGGCGGCACCAGCTTTGATGTGTCTATCGTCCAAGATGGTAAAGGATTAATCACTCGCGATCATGAAATTGAGTGGGAAGTCCCGGTTATCGTACCCATGCTTGATATTCATAGCGTCGGCGCCGGTGGCGGATCGATTGGTTGGATAGACAAAGGTGGTTCACTCCGTGTGGGACCGCAAAGCGCTGGTTCAAAACCCGGGCCGGTGTGCTACGGAATGGGCGGTACGGAACCGACCATTACCGATGCCAACTTGCTTCTTGGTCGAATTGAACCTAGCCTCGGCGGCAAGATGGAATTAGATAAAGCGGGGGCCGAAAAATCAATGGAGAAAGTGGCGGAGCAATTTGGCTTGTCCACATTAGAAACTGCCGATGGCATGATCCGAATTGGATGCGAGAACATGGCCCAGGCGGTTAAGAAAGTCTTGGTTGCTCGCGGCCGCGATCCGCGTGATTTTATTTTAGCGAGCTTTGGTGGCGCTGGCGCCATGCATGCCTGCTTTGTGGCCGAATCGATGAACGTGCCGCGGGTGATTGTACCGTCTCACGCAGGGGTCGCTTCTGCGTTCGGCGCAACAGCGATGGATTTGCGACAAGACATGGAAAGTTTTTATTTCTCTTCAGTTGCGGACGCTGATATCAACCGAATGAACAAAATTTACGCGTCGTTGGAGAACGATGCAAAGTCGTTATTGATCAATGACGGTGTGCCCGAAGAAAACATCGAAATTTCGCGAACCGGCCAGATGCGCTACGTCGGCCAGACCTATGAAGTAGAGACGCCTATTCCGAATGAACCATTAACGAGCAACCATATTCCGAAAGTGATTGAAACTTTCCATAAATATCACAAAATGGAATATGGAGTGAGTTCCGATGATTTTGAGCCTGCCTTCGTTTCCCTGGCCGTGACTGCTACCGGCAAAATGGATATGCCTCCGGCGGTGACACCTGGTAAAACGGAAAAAGACCCGAAAAAATCGACTCGCCAGGTCTACTTCAACGGCGAATGGCATGATAGTGTGGTGTACGATGGTCATGCCCTTAGAGAAGGCGCTGACGTGCCGGGCCCGAGCATTATCGAATACGATCACGCTTGTACGGTATTGCCGCCTAACGCGAACGCCACAGTGGATAAGTTCGGCAACCTATTAATCGATCTAAGCTAGGACTCGACTAAAATTAAGCAAATGTCCCTTCAGTGTAACCACGACTTTGTAAGGAAGGCCAGATGGACAAAAAAGTAGAAATAGATGCATCTGTAGTCGATCAATCACAAGTTGATCCTGTTACTTTCGAAGTGCTACGAAGTATTTTTGAATATGCGAGTGAACGCATGTCAACTGTGTTGCAGCGGGCATCGTTTTCGCCAATTCTTGCCGATATGGTGGATTTCTCAAACGCGATCTACGACGCGGACGCGCAACTACTTAGTCAAGCAGCAAACTGTCCTATACATTTGGCCGCTATGAAATTCAGCGCCGAAGCCATCATCAACAAATTCGGGCTCGAAAATATCCACGAAGGCGATGTGATAACGGTAAACGATCCCTATCAGGGTGGCACGCATATCAATGACATCACTTTCATGATGCCAATTTTCTACGATAAAGAACTACTCGGCTTTGCCGTAAGTCGTGGTCATTGGATGGATTTGGGCGGCGGCTCCGCGGGCGGACAAAACTTTCGTGGGAATCATATCGCTGGCGAGGGCCTACGTTTGCCGCCGACCAAGATCTATGAGAATCGCGAAGTACGGCAAGACATTCTCGACATCATTTTGAACAACACACGAACGCCCCATTTCGTTCAAGGTGATCTGCAAGCGCACTATGGTTGCTTACTCGCTGCGGAGCAGGAGATGCAACGTGCGGCTGAGAAATATGGTGTCGCAACTTTGAAAGCGGCGATGAAGCAGCTGCAAAAATATACAGAGCGGATCGTGCGCAATAGCATTGCTGAAATTCCAGACGGAGACTATTCGGCTGAAGATTACGCGGACACGGACGGTATCTCTGAAGAGCCCATTCGTATGAAGGTGACCCTGAAAATCCGCGGGAGTGACATAGTTGTAGATTTTGAGGGATCAGATCCTGCTTGTGTAGGTGCAATTAATTCACCGCTCGCAAATACAGCATCTGCAGTATTCTATTCACTACAGTTTTTCCTAGCGCCTTGGGCGCCACAGAATCAGGGCATGTTTACCCCAATTAGTATCGAGCTGCCAGACGACTGTTGGCTGAATGCCCAATGGCCTTCTCCAACAATTGGCTGCACCACGTTGACTTCGTCGAAGATTACTAGCGCGATATGGCAGGCTTTGGCGAAAGCGTGTCCGGATAAAGTGACAGGTTCAACGAGCGCCGACTGTAACTGGTTTGTTTCTTCCGTGACTGCACCCGATGGCAGCACCGATGTGCTTTCCGACCTACCTGCGGGCGGTTGGGGAGCAACACCCTACAGCGACGGTATGAATGTTACAGAAGATCCCCTCGGCAATTGCATGAACATGCCGGCCGAAACGGCTGAATTGTTGTTCCCGGTCGCCTATGAGGCATTCGAACTCCGTCAAGATAGCGGTGGCGCAGGCAAATATAGAGGCGGTTTAGGCGCCGTGTTCAAGATGCGATATTTGAGTGAAGGTGAACTCAGTATGGAGACTGCTCGCACACTTGAAGGTAGTCCCGGCGTTGGTGGCGGACAACATTCGGACGTGCAGCGCCAGACGAAAATTCATAAGGACGGGACCGTTGAGGTGATTGGTGGCTTTGCCGAAGACGGCGAGTGGAACAACCCGCTGCTTTCCGGCCATCCATTTTCGCATGGCGATACGTTCATGTTCGAAAGTACTGGTGGTGGAGGCTGGGGCAATCCACTGGACCGTGACATTGAAGCGGTTTACGAAGATGTATTGGATGAATACATCTCAGTCGAACGGGCCGAAAAAATTTACGGCGTCGCGGTTGACCCCAATACCCTGGAGTTAGATTCGCAGAAAACTGCCAACTTGAGGGAAGCGCTTGCGGCTAACGCTTGACGAAAGGCACGGCAAAACCGCCGTCACGCGGTATCTAAATAAGCATGTCAAAAATGATTGATTGCCCGGTTTGTGCCGGGCATTCTTTTTCCCACCTTTTCACCAAGCAAAACGAAGATTTTGTCGTTTGTGATAGCTGCGGATTGATGCTCATCAATCCGCGCCCGGCTATGCAGCTAGTTAAAGAAACTTACGATCAAGACTACAGCGAGCACTATATTCAAAAAGCCGAAAAAAAATTAAAGCGTTGCGCGAATTGGGTGGCGCGGGTAAAAAAGCAATTTCAACCAACGGGGCGATGGTTGGACGTTGGATGCTCAGCCGGTTTCGTCGTTAAGGCGGCGGAACAGGCGGGTTTTGACGCTTATGGTGTTGAATTAGAGAGGGCAGCGGTGAATTATGCCAGCGAGCACTTGAATTTATCCCAGGTTCGCGCCGGAACGCTTGAGGAGCAGCAATATCCGGATAACTATTTCGATGTGATCTCCATGTACGATGTCATCGAGCACGTACCGAACTTAAATAGCATCGTGGCGGAACTGAAACGATTGCTACGGGCTGACGGCGTTATTGAGATTCGAACGCCTGATCTTGGTCATTGGCAAACCCCCAAGGTACTCAGCAACTGGAAAGAGGTGAAGCCCTCGGAACATTTGTATTATTTCGACAAACGAACTTTGGTCCAATTATTTTCGAACCATCAACTACGGCTTAAGAAGCGGCGCGTGATGTTCAAACCAGCGCTCGATATGTTTTTTTCTATCGCTTGAGTTCTGCGCGAGTTCTTTTCAGGGAAAGGCTTTGGCGAACGGTTGTACGATTGACCAGTAGGTCTGTGGCCCAAAGTTATCCCCAATAATGCTTTATCTGGAGCGGCTTATTGGACACTTAGCATTCCTGATCACCGTCCACTGGTTAAGTTTGAGAC
>JBCCFA010000135.1:0-9739 GCA_039029975.1 Pseudomonadota bacterium | reverse complement strand
GCCGTAGCCAATGGATGCGCTGAAGCGACCGCCGCCTGTCGCCGCGATTCATCGGTTGAATCATCCTCTAGCGAGTCAGCAAAAGCGCTTGCGCTGGTTATCGCTACGCAGTAATAGATCCACGAGAGATAAATTATTTTTCGCATGTCATTACCTATCAGCGTTGTTATGCATATCCTGTTCAAAGCGTGATATCACTATTTTTCAGCCATTAATCGCTGATACTTCTCCAATAACTGTTGTTCGTTTTCTACAACGGTGGGGTGTTTCGGAATGCAATCCACCGGACAGACCTCAACACATTGTGGGGTATCAAAGTGCCCAACGCATTCGGTGCAACGCTTCGGATCTATTTCGTAGAACTGTTCGCCTTCGTAGATCGCGGTGTTTGGACACTCGGGCTCACAAACGTCACAATTGATACATTGGTCGGTGATCGTCAGTGCCACGCCGTATCGGACCTGCAGTAATTAAGATTTCCGGACTAAACGTTCGTTTAGTGCCTCGTTAACAATCGGGTCAACGAAACTGCTGACATCACCACCCAGTTTGGAAATTTCGCGAATTAACGAGGAAGAGATGTAGGTGAACTGTTCCGAGGGCGTTAAAAAAACGGTGTCGATCTCCGCATTTAGTTTACGATTCATCCCCGCCAACTGAAATTCGTATTCGAAATCGGAAACCGCACGCAAACCTCGCAGGACCATCGTAGCCTTTTGTTCAGCCACGAATTTAACCAACAAGCCATCGAATCGCTTCACGCTAACGTTGTCATAAGCGCTTAGTACCCGGTCGGCGAGATCCAAGCGCTCATCAGTTGAAAAAACAGTGTTCTTACCCGTACTACCGGCAATAGCGACGACCACATGATCAAAGATGCGTGACGCTCTGGCGATAATATCTGTATGTCCGTTGGTTATTGGATCAAAGGTGCCGGGATAAATGATTGGTTTAGTCAAACAGTCCCCTCCGTCTAAGGTGAATTACCATCAAATGTTTTGAGCGCCGCGGACAGCGGCCAGCCCAATCGACACATTGCCAAGCTGCGCCTGTTTTGTCCACTCAAGCGTTTCTGGCAGGGCGATGTCTTTGAGGGATTCGCCGCTTTCAACATAGACTAAGGCGTTATCCGTTAACCAAGAGCGCGACAGCGCACCTAGTGACTCGCCTATTAACTGACCGCCAAAAGGTGGGTCAAGAAATACGATATCGAAAGGTTTTATGGTAGCGGATCGAAGCCAAGTTAGCGCCTCTTGGTGAAAGATGGTCACGCTTGGGTGGTCGAAAATTTTCGCGTTGAGCCGCAAAGCGTCCGCGGCGATTTTGTCTTTTTCAACCATCGTCGCAGCGTGCGCACCGCGAGATAAAGCTTCGAATCCCAAAATACCCGTGCCGGCAAATAAATCTAAGCAATTGGCGCCCGCGAGGTAGGGCATTAGCCAATTGAATAGCGACTCGCGCGCGCGATCGCTGGTCGGTCTTAGGTCTTGAGCTGACGCTACGGATATTCGTCTGCTGCGCCACTCACCGCCAATTATTCGGACAGAACCGAGCGCTTTGCCGCGCCGCTGTTGTTTCACCTAAACACGGCGACTAAGCGATGCCTTGACCCGCTTACGAATCGCCACCATCTGCTGAGTGTTTTCCGACTACGACGACCGCCGATTTATCCAGATTAACGCGTCTTTTAAACGCGTCCTTAATTTGCGCCGCATCCACGGCGGCGACTTTCGCAGGAAATGTCTCAAGATAATCGAGCGGCAAACCATAAAAACCAATCATTGCGACGTATTCGATGATTTCGCGGTTCGAATCTACACGCAAGGGGAAACCTCCAATCAAATTCTGTTTAGCGGCTTCTAAACGTTCCGCTGGAGGTCCATCGTCGATAAATTTTTGCACGGTTTGCAGCAAAACCTGCAAGGCTTCGTCGGCCTGAGAACCGTCCGTTTGTAACGAGGCGACAAACACGCCGAGCTGTTCTGATGGGGCGAAATAGCTGTTTACGCCGTATGACAGACCGCGTTTTTCTCTGACTTCATCGAACAATATCGACACCAAACCGCCGCCACCAAGCACGTGGTTGCCAACAAATAAAGGCACGTAGTCCTTATCGCCACGTTTCATGCCGGGCATCCCGAGACGCACGTGCGATTGAATAGATTCGAACGGTAGTTTTTCGACGCGTTTATCAGTGAGTAACTGAACCGCTGGAATCGCCGGGGCTTTATCGCCCGCGGGCATTTCTGCGGCGATGCTTTCCGCCAGTTGTTCGGCTTCGGCGCGGGTCATGGCGCCTACAATCGCTAACACCGCGTTGTCTACCACATAATATTTGCGGTGAAATTGCTGCACGTCGGCCCGAGAAATTAACGGCACGGCCTGTTCTGTTCCCTCCGTTGGATGCGCATACGGGTGATCTCCGAAAACGGCGCGACGAATTGCTTTATTCGCCGTATTACCGGGTGAAGAGGCATCACGCTGGATCCGTGAAATTGTTGCGGCCTTAATACGCTCGACGGCTGCTTCATCAAAACTCGGTGCCTTCGCCACGTGTTTGAAAAGTGCGATAGCCGGATCTGCATACTGTTTGTCACTCAATGTTCTCAGCGATAACCAAGCCATGTCACGCAATGCCCCGGCGCTAAAACTGGCTCCGGTGTCGGCGAGTTGCTCGTTGAAGGCGTTTGCGTCGAGACCGCCCGCACCTTCGTCCATCAAAGAAGACGTGATGTTTGCTAGTCCGTGCTTCGCACCGTCTTGCGCGCTACCGGCTTTAAATACTAAGCGAATATCAAAGATAGGAATTTCCGGCGCCGCAACGAAATAGACTCGTAATCCATTGCTCGTTGTCCAATGTTTGATTTCTGGTGAGGCAAAAACAGCATTCGCGAATAAAACTAGCGCGACAAACGACAGCTTTCCCAATAAGTCTGATAAGTTCATTTTTTTACTCCGCAGACGCCGGTTTTAGCTTGGCAATTGTCAGACTTTGGTCTTGTAGGTATTTATTTGCGACTGCTTTCACTTGCTCGCCGGTGACAGCTTTAATGTTGGCCACATAGTTTTCATATAGGCGCCAATCTAGGCCCACGCTCTCTAACGATCCGATGATTAAGCCTTGATAAAACATCGAATCTCGTTCGTAGATCGTATCTGCAACCACCTGGGTTTTGATTCTATTGAGCTCGTCCTCTGTCGGTGCTGTCGTTTGCAATTTCTTTATCTCAGCGCGCAAAGCCGTTTCCAGATCAGACAAGGAGTGCTTTGGGCTAGGCGAACCGGATAAACGGAACAAGGTCGCGAGCCGTGAACCGGAACTATAGCTCGCGCCTACTTGCGTGGCGATTTCCTTGTTTCTAACTAACTCCCTTGGCAATCTAGCGCTACCGCCCCCATTCAAGGTCGATGCAAGGACATCCAGCGCATAAATCTCCCACTCCTCAACGTCTGCATTTTCTTCTTGCGAATCAACTAAGCTAGGCACCTTGTAAGACATCATCAAGTACGGTACGCGCGCTTTGCTACTCTCCAGGTTAACAATCTTAGTGCCACGTTGATCAGTTTCTGGTCGATGTTTTGGCGGCGAGATTTCTTGTCGCGCTACTGGCCCAAAGTATTTCAGCGCCGCCGCATGAACTTCCTTCGGATCCACGTCGCCAACCACTACAACGACCGCATTGTTAGGCGCGTAATACTGTCGATACCAATCGGCAAGATCTTCCACCGTCATGCTTTTCAGATCTGCCTCCCAACCGACAACGGGCTGGCGATAAGGGCTCGTTTGAAATGCCGTGGCATTTGACGATTCCCATAACAACGCCTGCGGATTGTCATCCGTACGCAGGCGACGTTCCTCCATCACGACGCGGATTTCCTTGGCAAATTCTTCCTTCAATAGAAGTAAGTTACGCATTCTGTCCGCTTCAATTTCAAAGCTAAGCGGCACATTCTCTGCAGCCCATGTTTGAAAGTAAGCCGTGTAGTCGGCACTGGTAAACGCGTTTTCTTCGCCCCCTTTTGCGGCAACTAATTCCGAGAATCTTCCGGGCGGCAATTTTTCCGTGCCTTTAAACATCATGTGCTCTAAGGCATGTGAAACGCCGGTAATACCGTCATATTCGTAGCTTGCGCCAACCTTGTACCAAACCTGCACTACCGCCACGGGTGCGCGGTTATCGGGTTTCACGATAAGTTTTAATCCGTTATCAAGAACGAACTCAGAGACGTCCGCACTAGCGAACGAGGGAACGGCGAAAAAGCCGATCAAAGCAGGTAGAATCAGGGGTATTAACGCGCGCAAGGGTCGCTCCTGTTGGTTTTATGTGCATTTGAGACCGATACTGTCGGCCGTTGGTTCCGATAACATCACTACCACGTTCAGCTAACAAGAATAGCTGATCCCACGGAAGCAAAGTAGTTTCGCCGTATATGCGGGCAAATTTGCGCCAGACCGGCGGAAACTCGGTAGATATACGAACAAAACAGCCAAAATGTTCAAACGTTTAAGCCAAGGTATCGCAAAAACCCGCGCTAACCTCGTTGCTGGAATAAAATCGCTAACCGGGACCCATGAAGGTCTTAGCGAGAATGATAGGGAGACACTCGAAACCGCGCTGCTACTAGCTGATTGCGGTGTTGAAGCGAGCACCGACCTGATTGATGCCACGCACGCAAGCTTGCGTAAGAATGGCGGCGCTGTCGCCGACACACTCAAAACAGAAATCGCTGATTTACTCAATGGATTACCGGATTGTCGAGATATCGCCCGACAGGGTGAAAACCCTTATATCATCCTTGTTGTCGGTGTTAACGGCGCCGGTAAAACAACCTCTATCGCCAAAATGGGACAACATTTGAAAGCGTCGGGGTTGCGGGTTATGTTTGCCGCCGGCGATACATTTCGTGCCGCCGCAGTAGAACAGCTAAAAACCTGGGGTGAGCGGTTAGACATACCCGTGATTGCGCAACACACGGGTGCGGATCCTGCGTCGGTAATATTCGATGCTTGTGCGGCGGCGAAATCACGGGATTTTGACGTATTGATTGCCGACACCGCCGGCCGCTTGCAAACCCAATCAAATCTCATGGCCGAACTTGAAAAAATTGCCCGAGTCATTGGCAAGCATGACCCCGAAGCACCTCATGAAACCATTCTTGTAATCGATGCGACCATGGGGCAAAACGCGCTGTCGCAAGCAGATTTGTTTGATAAACAGATCGGGTTGGATTCATTACTCATCACCAAACTCGACGGCACTTCAAAAGGTGGTATCGTTATCGCGCTAGCGAGAAAATTTGGCCGGCCGATTAGATATATCGGTGTTGGAGAAAGACCAGACGATTTGCAAACGTTTTCTGCGATCGATTTTGCGACGGCGCTTTTTGACGAACAAGCAACGGACTAAAAACTCATTGGCAAGTATGTGTCATCGATGATCATATGATTCTGTTAGATCACGTCACTAAGATCTACGATACTCAGTATGAGGCACTGAAAAATGTTTCACTTGAAATTGAGCAGGGCGAATTCGTCATTATTTCCGGTCATTCGGGTGCGGGCAAAAGTACGCTGCTGAGATTGATTGCGCGGGTTGAAAGACCAACCCGCGGACAACTCGTCGTCAAGGGACAAAATTTAGAACGCTTATCGGCAAAACAAGTCGCCGCCTATCGCCGACAAGTTGGCTTCGTGTTTCAAGATCATCGTTTGTTAAACGACAGAAACATATTCGACAACGTCGCCTTACCTTTGGAAATCGCTGGGATGCGCCGAACCGAGATGCAAAAACGGGTTCGCGCGGCACTCGATAAAGTTGGCTTGCTGAAGAAAGAAAGATTGAACCCCGTGGGACTGTCGAGCGGCGAGCAGCAACGAGTCGGTATCGCTAGAGCGGTAGTTAATCGGCCGCACATACTGCTAGCAGACGAGCCAACCGGAAACCTAGACCCCAGTTTGTCTCAAGAAATAGTCTCACTCTTTCAACAATTCAATCAAGTAGGCGTTACTGTGCTGCTCGCGACACATGATGCGCTCGTTCTGGCGCAAGGTGGCGCCCGCCGCGTCGCCTTAGCACGCGGTAACGTAGAGGCCATTGGGTAAATGTCAGATACGTTCGGCAGACCTTTAACGGTCAGTCTCGTGAGTCAACATCGCTATGCATTAGGTGCTGCCGGCAAAGCGCTATGGCTTAACCGCTGGGGCGTTTTGGTAAATTGTGTGATTCTGGGTGTCTCTTTAAGCTTACCGATATTGTTAATTAGTATCGTTCTTAAGGGCGCAAGCGCGATTTCTATTCACCAAAACGCGCGATTGGTCTTCCTAGATTTCGACGTGCAAAGCAAGCTAACGCAGCAACAGGAGATTTACGATCGGCTCAAAACCAACCCGCTGGTCATCGGTGTGTCGCGATCTGATCGAGTTAGTCAATTGAAAAAAGTGCTTGGCCAGTTAGATATCGAGATGACGCCGGCGCTGGAACGGCTGAACCCGTTTCCTAACACCTTGGAAATAGCTTTGTCTGCGAGGCCCGTTGACCAGCCGGCTATCGACTTGCTCTTAAAAGACTTAAGCAAAACCAGTGGCGTACTCAGTATATTTGACCGAACTGGGCTCGGCCGCCAATCATCGCCGCTTGCCGTAAATCGCTTAAGCCGTATATTCGTTGTTTTGGCTATTGTCGTGGTAGTGAGCGTCGCGCTGCTATCTGGATACATGGTTAGGAATCAAATTCTTAAGAAACGCTTGGAGATTGAAGTAACTCGATATTGCGGAGCTGAGCCGAATTTTTTACAGCGTCCGTTTATCTATTGGGGCACGATTCAAACCATTATTGGGACAGTTTTAGCCCTTTTCATTGCATTTGGTGCATGGCAATTGTTACATAGGCCGATGGGCCAGCTTTCAGACGCTGCAGCAGCGCGTTCCGCGTTTTCCTTGCTGTCCGTCGAACAGAGTGGCGCGGTGTTAGCCGCGGGCTGCGTTTTGGGTTTCGTCAGCGCGTGGGTGACTTCAAAGCTGCACATTTCTGCCGATACTGAGAATTAAGCCAACTATTTCGGAACTTTCTCGTAAAATCAATTGCTTAGCAAATTAGCACTCCCATTTTAAGAGTGCTAAACTAGCGGCCCATTAATTGGAACCAAACTATGAATTCACTGATCGGCGCGACAATCCCGTCACCAACTGGCTCGCTTGAGACGTACATGGATAGCGTCGCGCAGCTACCCGTGCTGACCCTAGAACGGGAACAAAGCCTAGCTAGATGTTTTCAGCAGGATGGCGATATCGACGCTGCCCGCGAGCTCGTTATTTCGCATCTCCGATTTGTGGTTCGGGTGGCGCGCGGATACGCCGGATACGGTCTGCAACTCGGCGACCTCATACAAGAAGGGAATATTGGGCTGATGAAAGCGGTCAAACGTTTTGATCCAGACGTTGGCGTGCGCCTTGTTTCTTTTGCCGTTCATTGGGTACGTGCAGAAATGCACGAATTTATCATCAAAAACTGGCGAATCGTCAAAGTTGCTACCACAAAAGCGCAGAGAAAGTTGTTTTTTAACTTGCGCTCGCAAAAGAAACGCCTTGGGTGGATGAACGCCGAGGAGGTTGCTGCGGTTGCTAAAGATTTAAACGTTAGTGCCCGAGACGTGCTCTTAATGGAGCAGCGATTAAACGCCTCAGACGCGGCCTACGATAACGACCACAGCGAAGAACTCGAGCAGTCGCCATCGCCGGCTAATTTTCTAGCAGACTTTAGCTTTGAACCTTTAAGCCAGTTGCAACGCCTAGAATCGCTGACTAACGAACGTCAACATCTAGTTCAAGCGCTCGCCAATCTAGATGAGAGAAGTAGAGACATTATCGAGAGCAGGTGGTTAAAAGAGCCGAAAAGTACGTTGAAAGAACTCGCGAGAAAATACACCATCTCCGCCGAACGAATACGTCAAATAGAACAACGGGCTTTTGACCGACTGCGAGAAGATTTCGCCAACGAACGCTCGCTATCGCTTATCGATTAATTTTTTGACCGCTCAGCCAGTCGCTTTAAGTCTTTGTCTTACGACTGCTAGATAAAGCAGCAAAAATAACGCGAAGTAGTATTCCTGGGGTTCTGAAAATCTAAGTTCGAGCGGCAGGGTTTCTATATCGAATAGCGACTTGATTCGCTCTGGAAGCCGCACCAATATGGCGAGCAAGGCGGTAGGGAAACACTCGAAGCCTGGCCAGAACCAGGCGTGATTGCTCCCATCCGCTTTGCGATGACGCCAGGCGACGAATACGCCCCCGACCAGCACCCAAATCTCCAACAATAAACGAGGTTTCTGATCGAACCAGCTACTAATGTTGTGTATGTTCGTTTCTTCTTGATCGTTAATTTCTTCGAGATACTCAGGCGTACCCCAACCGAAGAAATGTTGACCCCAAGATAATTCCTCGCCGGCAAAGTAAAAGCAGCCAAGCGTCACCATCAAATACCACACCCGCTCGCGATGGCCGACCCGAGACCAGGCTAAGCGGACCACGCTGATCCCTACAACAAACCCGATAATAGAAATTAACGGCGTGGCTAATTCAATTAAGCCAAGCTCTCCGTCTATATAAGAGGCATAAAAATCCGGTGAGACGATCTTTATCGGGATAATGACTAACAACAAAATTGGTGGGAACCACAGCCACAACCAGCGCGGCAAATAGCGGTCGTTCATGCGGTTATTAACGGCAGATAATGATCAGCAAACAATGCAATAAATAGCGCTGTTAAATACCAAATAGAATATTTGAAGGTTCTAAACGCAAGCGCGTCTTCATGATCAACCAACATTCTAATCGCGTAATACAAAAACCCCGCGTCCAAGAGGACAGCGGCCACTAAATAAAGCGGTCCGCACATATAGGTGATGAAAGGGAGAATGGTCACCACGGTGAGCACAACTGTATAAAGCAAGATTTGCACTCTGGTGTAATCAACACCGTGGGTGATGGGCAACATGGGGATGTCGGCTTTTGCGTACTCTTTGCGGCGGTAAATTGCTAATGCCCAAAAGTGGGGAGGTGTCCAAGCAAAAATAATCAAAAATAGTAATAGGGCGTGAGGGTCTATGGTGCCCGTTACAGCCGCCCAGCCTAAAACCGGGGGCGCGGCACCAGCGGCACCGCCAATCACAATGTTCTGCGGCGTCGCATACTTTAAATACATTGTGTAAATAACGGCGTAACCAATCAGTGACCCAAACGTAAGAATTGCCGTGAGCGTATTAACAAATGCGACCAACAAATACATCGACAAGAAACCCAACACTAACGCAAAGGTTAAGGCGTGTGCCTTATTCATGTCTCCCTGCGGTAAGGGCCGACCTTTCGTACGCGCCATCAATGCGTCGATACGATGTTCCGCAACGTGATTAATTGCCGCGGCAGAAGCCGCCGCCAAACCAATACCCAAGGTCCCGAAGACGAAGATATCTAGCGGGATCAATCCCGGTGTGGAAAGCAACATACCTACGATCGCGGTGAACAAAATCAAAGCAACCACGCGCGGCTTACAAAGTGCAAGGTAATCACGCCAGGTGGGTGCGTATTGGGCGGACTGGGTTACGTCTGACATTGCTTTAGTGAGTCTGGTTCTTATTAAAATAAATTAGCGATAAGGTGGTTAATAACAACAGGGCAGCGCCACCATTATGCGCGACAGCGATAGGGAGCGGTAAGCCTAGTAGAACGTTACTTACCCCCAGT